>JBIJDE010000488.1:0-3911 GCA_044344305.1 Armatimonadota bacterium | reverse complement strand
CTGATTTGATAGCAATATGATAATATATAATAGTGAGATGAATCAATAAAAATGAAAATTTTATGATAACAGGTGACAACAATGGGAAATAAAAAAAAGGCTATAAATGCTGATGGAATTGGGCGGTGGCAGATATGAATAAAGTTTCCGTTCGTTTTTTTGGCGACAGTGAAGTCCGTGCTATTTGGGATGATGAAAATGCCAAATGGTGGTTTTCTGTAGTTGATATTATCGGTATTTTAACTGAAAGCACAGACCCTCGTAAATATTGGACTGTCTTGAAAACACGTTTAAAACAAAAAAATATTCAGTTGGCTACAAATTGTAGTCAACTGAAATTGATTGCTAAAGATGGTAAAAAGTATGCAACTGACTGTTTGGTTCAAGATGACATAATTTCGCTTGTTGAAAATGTGCCAAGTAAAAAAACAAAAGAGTTTATCAAATGGTTCACATACAGTGACGAAACCATTGATGGAAAAAGTAAATCAAAGGCATACTCTCTTTTTGATAGTTCTCTTTTAGATACTATTGAAGTTGGCACATTAAAAGGTTTACAACAGATTCACGGCTATTTATTTGGTGGGTTGTATGACTTTGCAGGGCAAATTAGAACACTAAACATTGCAAAAGGCGGCTTTCAATTTGCAATGTCCCGGTTTTTGCCCGCAGCACTTATAAAAATTGAAAAAATGCCTGAAAGCACTTTTGATGAAATTGTAAATAAATATGTAGAAATGAATGTTGCACATCCTTTTATGGAGGGCAACGGCAGAAGCATGCGCATTTGGCTTGATTTAATATTTAAAAAGAACCTTAAACTGTGTGTGGATTGGAGCCTTATCGGAAAAAGAGAATATCTTGCAGCAATGGAACAAAGTGTAATGAATAATAAAACAATTAAAGCCTTGCTCATGGTTGCATTGACGGATAAAATCAATGACCGTGAACTATTTATGAAAGGCATAGATTATTCATACTACTATGAGCAAGAAGATGATATAACAGAGGACGACACAGATGGCAAATAAAAAAACAATAAAGAATTTATTGTTCGTTTTAGTAAACGAACAAATTTAAAGTTTCTGAAAATAATGAATTAGTATCATAGGCAACTATCCGGAATTTCCGGATAGTTCAAACCGAGGGCTCACTCTGGTGAAACTCGATGTTAAACATTACAATAGACTTTTACAAGGAACTAAAATCCCATGACTAACTGGCAAGACTTTTATAATTTTAACGATCCGGCCCGCGAGATTGATTTTTTGCGGTCGGATATGCCTACGCCCTGGATTAATTATTTGTCTAATGGCAATTTTCACGTGATGATCAGCCAGGCGGGGGGCGGGTTGGCTTGGTTCCGGTCGCCGCAGATTTGGCGGATTACCCGGTACCGGTTTTACAACCTGCCGATGGATCGTCCCGGGCCTTACCTGTACCTGCGCGACGCGGAGAGCGGGGAATACTGGTCAGTCAGCGGCGAACCGTGTGCCCATAAGCCGGAGAAGTGGTCGTCTGCCCATGGGATGGGGTATTCGCGGTTCAGTTGCGAGGAAAAGGGGATTGCGGCTACTGCGACATATTTTGTGCCGCCGGACGAGGATGTGTTGATAAAACGGGTTACGGTGAGCAATAATAGCGGAAGGACGCGCCGGATAGACCTGGTCGCCTATGTCGAGTTCAGCCTGATGGAATACCTGCGCGAGGTGCAGTGGCAGTGCTATATGAAACATCAGATTTCCGTCACCTACCGGCAGGATTATGATGGTTTGTTGTATCACTATGGAATGATTCAACAGATGAAGCCGACAGAAACACCGGAGATTTATTTCGCCGCCGATCAGCCGCTGACTTCATGGGATGGCAACCGCGACGTGTTTATCGGCTCGTACCGGTCAGAGGAGGATCCGATTGGACTGGAAAAAGGCTGCCAGAAATCTGACCTGGTTGGCGGCGATGCTTGCGGTGCATTGCAATGTTCATTGGAACTGAAGCCGGGGGAAACCCGGGAAGTATCATTTTTCCTTGGTGCGGTGCAAACCCCGGTTGGTGTTTCTGTCGCAGCGCATAAGGCGATGGCGATTGGTACTGAAGCGGCGAAAAGCAAATTGCAATCATTGCGCGCGCCGGGAGCAGTAGAAGCGCACTGGCAGGCATTGAAAAGCTATTGGGATGCACGGCTGAATGTTTTTCAGGCGCAGTTGCCGGATGCTGATGCCCAGCGCCAGGTGAACGTGTGGAACCCGTACCAGGCGGAACGCAATTTCCTGTTTTCCCGCAGCATATCGTATTATGCCCTTGGTTTTCGCGGGGTAGGTTTCCGCGACACCGCGCAGGATATATTGGCGACCATCAGCCTTGACCAGTCGGCATCGCGGGCAAAGATTCACGAATTGATGGGACAGCAGTACCAGGACGGGCATTGCAACCACATGTGTTTCCCGGTGGAAGGGATGGAACCGCTGAACAAGGAACATTCTGACGACCATTTGTGGCCGATATTAACAGTGTGGAGTTGGATAGCGGAAAGCGGCGATACTGGTATTTTGGATGATGTTGCACCATATTATGATGGCGATGCGGGAACTGTGTATGACCATTTGTGCCGCAGTTTCGCCTTTACCCGCGCGAGAATGGGGGAAAACGGATTGCCGCTTATGCTGGCATCGGACTGGAATGATTCCATGTGGAAGGTTTGCCAGCAAGGCAAAGGCGAGAGTTTTTGGACGGCGATGCAACTGGCTGTGGTGCTGCCGAAATTGGCGGAAATGGCGCGGATAAAAGGTGATGAAGAAACCGCTGAACTGGCGGAGAAGTTTGTTGTTGAAGTAACCGCCGCGGTGAATAAAATCGGCTGGGATGGCGCCTGGTTTAAACGGGCGATAATGGATGACGGCACCGTTTTGGGAACCCATACTGCACCACAGGCACAGATATTTTTGAACAGTCAAAGCTGGTCGGTGATGTCCAACATGGGTACGCCGGCGCAGCAAGTGCAGGCGATGGACAGCGTCGCGGAACTGTTGGATACCCCGCTGGGAATAAAGAAGGTGCATCCGGCGGTGACGGACTACCCCAGCGCGGACGACCCGCTATTTTCGTACCACCCCGGCATGGGCGAAAACGCCGCCATATTCTGTCACGCCAACACCTGGGCAGTCATAGCGGAATGTATGCTGAACCGGCCGGAACAGGCATGGAAATATTACCACCAGATGATACCCCACATCGCATCGCAAACCGCGGGGATGGAAAAATACATGGGTGAACCTTACGCCTATGCCAGCAACCTATTCGGCCCCGACGCCGACCGTTTTGGTCTGGCAAATGTCACCTGGCTCACCGGCACCGCCGCATGGATGTATATCGCGGTAACGCAATATATCCTGGGAATAAGACCAGAAATAGCAGGTCTGCAAATAACCCCCTGCATCCCAAAATCATGGCCAGGTTTTAAAGTAGAACGCATATTTCGTGGGTGCAAATACGACATCACCGTAGAACAAACCGGCAGAGAAAAATCGGAAATTGAGGTGGATGGTGTGATAATCGATGGCAATTTGATAACGCATTGCGAAGACAGAGTTAGTTGCAAGGTTGTGGTGAGGATGTAGTTGGCAAATTGCAAATGGCAAATGGCACATGGCTAATTATGCCTCCCTCTTGAGGGAGGTGTCACCGCAGTGATGGAGGGAGTTGCGAACTGAGATGAATAGTGAAATTTGGAGTGAAGAGAAAAAATGTGGCGTCACCGTCTCGGTGACGTTAACTGCTCAAAACATAGTAAACGCTGAAATTTATTTCAGGTTCTCTCTTTTTCCGAGGTAAGCGTCAAATAATCCCCGTACTTGTATGAAATTGATTTCTCCTTGATAATTATACAACATTTTATCGAGGGGATTTTTTAT
>JBIJDE010000588.1:0-3029 GCA_044344305.1 Armatimonadota bacterium | reverse complement strand
ATGTTTGCGAACTTAAAATAGATGGGTTATCTGTCTCACTGACTTATATAGATGGAATATTACAAAATGCTGCAACTAGAGGTGATGGAACAGTCGGTGAAGATATTACCCAAAATGTACGGACTATCAATTCTGTTCCATTAAAATTAAAAGTTGACGCATCTGGTAGATTAGAAATCCGTGGTGAAATTTATTTACCCCTTTCTGAATTTGTAAGAATTAATTCAGAACGTGAAGAATCTGGGGAGCAACTATTCGCAAATCCTCGTAATGCAGCCGCTGGATCTATTCGCCAACTTGATTCACGAATTACTGCAAATAGAAAACTTAGCATATTTTGTTATGCGATAGGTGAACAGGGTGAATTAACATTTAACAGTCATATAGAATTATTAAAGTTTTTAAAGGAAGCCGGTTTTTCTGTCAACGATAATTACATTATTGCTAAAGGTGCAAATGATGTAATTGCTTTCTGTGAGAAATGGGATGAAAAACGTCATGATTTACCGTATGACATCGATGGGGTAGTAATAAAAGTTAATTCTTATGCGGACCAGGTAAGATTAGGCGCAGTCTCTCATCATCCAAGATGGGCTGTGGCATATAAATATGCTCCTGAACAGGCGATTACTACAATTCGCGAGATTATCGTGCAGGTGGGGCGTACAGGGGCATTAACACCGGTTGCAGTAATGGAACCTGTGTTACTTTCTGGCTCAACGGTAAGTCGTGCTACATTACACAATGAAGATGAGATTAAACGTAAAGATGTAAGAATCGGCGATAAAGTTATAATACAGAAAGCTGGTGAGATTATCCCGGAAGTTGTAAAAGTCGTTACTGACGAAAGAACAGGTAAAGAAGAAGAATTTGTAATGCCGACAATTTGTCCTGTTTGCAACGGTGAAGTACAGAAAGTAGCGGGTGAAGCTGCGGCACGATGTATGAACTATAATTGTTCGCAACAGATGAAGGGAAGAATAGAACATTTCGTCAGCCGTAATGCGATGGATATATCAGGTGTAGGGGTAGAATTAATTGATTTATTGGTTGACCAGGGATTATTAATTGATCCCAGCGATATATATTATTTAACTAAAGAACAACTATCTGCTTTACCGCGTATGGGAGATAAGTCTGCTCAAAATGCAATCAATGCAATTGAAAAAAGCAAAACTCCTGATTTGTCCAGTTTAATTTATGCATTTGGAATCAGATATACCGGAGAAATGACAGCAGATATGCTGGCAAATCATTTTGGGAATATGCAGAAATTATCTATGGCAACTGTAACAGAACTGTTGGAGATTCCCGGTATTGGCGGGCAAACAGCAACAGCTGTTGCAGCTTTTTTCGCTTCAGATATATCACGAGTTATGATGAAAAAGCTGATTGATGCAGGGGTTAATCCAATAGAGAAAGTCGCAATAACTGATGGACCATTGAAAGGAAAGACATTTGTATTTACTGGAGCAATATCCGTACCGCGTGAAATAGCTGAAAGCCGGGTAAAAAATCAAGGTGGCAAAGCATCATCAAGTGTCAGCAAATTGACTGATTATGTTGTTGCAGGCGATAAAGCTGGGTCAAAAGCTGAAAAAGCTCAAAAATTAGGCGTCAACATCCTGACCGAGGATGAATTTAATATAATGATGCAAGAATACGAAAAATAAATTGGAGGAAAAAATGTCAGAAGATCAAAAAGACCAGGTTAATGAAGAACAGGCAATGCCAGAAATTAAAGTTCTTGATTTAACACATTATGTAATGATGCAATATGCCAGTATGGCTTGGGTAAATCTTGGCGTTCAAATTAATCGCGCAACCGGTGATTTGAAAACCGATTTATCAGAAGCTCGGTTGGCTATCGATGGTTTCGGGGCTTTAGTACGAATACTGGAAGGAAAATTAGAACCCCATGAAATGCGAGATTTACAGAATATGCTGACCACGTTGCAAATGAATTATTCACAACGTGCAGCAGCAGCAAAAGATGAAAAGCCAGTAGAGTAGTAAATCTGAAATTATGGGCGGGATTATCTCCCGCCCATAATAAATAGTTTATCGGATAAAAACTTTATATTTATACTCAATCTCAATTGATTTACCAGCCGGTACAGTTACTTCCCATATAGCTGTTGATATTGTATTTACACCATTTTGTTTTGGTTTTTCATTTACTGCGGATGGTTTGATTGACGTAAAAGTTAAATCACCATAAATATCTTTCTTAATTATTATCTTTACATCTTCCTGTTTATAACTGTTTATTGTTAATTTACCTCGATTAATATAAATTTGATAGGAGTATCCATTAATATTAATATTATCCTTCGCTTCCAGATTTTCCTCTGTTGACTTTGCTTTTATATCTATAGCTTTTGTGATATTAATTTCTGTATATCCACCTGCTGAAGTGTAGTACAATAAATTTTGACCAATGAACTTATCATCTTCTACAACTGTAACAGGTGCAGTTGTTAATACTTGCTTGTCATTATTTTTCAATCGAATAGCATGCCAGATATCTTCTGACCGCAGTGAGTTGTTTAGTATATTTTGATTTTGCCACCTATCACTATAGTAATCATTGGAATTAACAATATCCCACTTATAGACATCAGTATACTGAGTGTTAAACTCAAATAATGGCAAATACATTCTCTCACCTTTTTTAACATTGATATTTTTAAAGTTATAAAAATGCAAGTCTTTGTCATCATCAGGATTAACTGTTAATGTTGGGTATGCCGGTGAACTATATGCATTATTCATCATCACTTGCTGTGTACCCGCATTCTGACCTCCGTATTGATTGTTCTCTGGTGTTTGCAGTTGTGAAATAAATTGAGCAATATCTCCCTGCATAGCCATAGGATCTACAATTTGTGCATATTTAATATTCGGAAAACCGGCAATACATGATAAATCGTCGGTAATAATATCTTCTGCATCATTTATTAAAACAGATTTTGCAGTTAATTTGGCTAAGTTCTTATCTTTAAGTTCTAACCTGTAACTGGGCGCCC
>JBIJDE010000082.1:0-13501 GCA_044344305.1 Armatimonadota bacterium | reverse complement strand
AGAATGGTTCAAGACGAATGCAGATAATCTGGTGATGTCAGAAGAATCTTATGAATGGTGCCTGGTACTTCCGTGTGATACCTATCATCCACGCATAAAATCGAATGAGGAAAACATTAATGACCACCCCATACCATGAAAATATTTACTACAGATGCATTTTAAATTTTTAATTTACCCACCTTGGAGATTAACCATTATGAAACCGAATATTGTCTACATTCTTGCTGATGACATGGGTTACGGAGACGTATCCTGTTTAAATCCAGAATCGAAAATCCATACAAAAAATATGGACGATTTAGCAGAACAAGGTATCTATTTTACAGATGCCCATGCTTCATCTGCCGTTTGCACTCCATCTCGTTACAGCATTTTAACAGGACGTTACAACTGGCGATCAGAACTTAAAGATGGCGTAACCTGGGGAGATAGTCCACATCTGATGGAAGATGGCCGTATGACGGTAGCATCTTTTCTGAAGGAGTTCGGATATCATTCTGCGTGCATTGGCAAATGGCATTTGGGATTGGATTGGGGTTATGATGGTGAAAATATCGATTTTTCCAAACCGATAACAAACGGACCATGTACTTTTGGGTTTGATGAATATTTCGGCATTAGTGCATCGTTGGATATGCCGCCATATGTATACATTGAAAATGACCATGTTACGGCTATACCAGACCAAATAATTCCAGAAAGAGTTGGCAAAGAGTTTTATCGGGAAGGTTTGATTGCGCCTGATTTTCAGCATGATGATGTTTTACCAAAATTAACAATGAAAGCTATTGATTATATCAACCGACAAGTAGAGAATGACTCGCCGTTCTTCCTTTATTTTCCACTGCCGGCACCACATACACCTATCATGCCATCGCCAGAATTTCATGGGAAATCCGGTACTAATGAATACGGTGATTTCTGTCTGATGATTGATGATCTGGTCGGCAAAATTATGACTACATTAGAAAAAGCAGGAATAGCCGAAAATACAATATTAATATATACCAGCGACAATGGCTGTTCTCCAATGGCAGATTTTTCTGAATTAGCATCTGTTGGACATGCTCCCAGTTATCATTTCCGTGGTCATAAAGCGGACATTTACGATGGCGGTCATCGCATACCTTTGTTAATGAAATGGCCGGCTAAAATAAAGCCAAATTCCGTATGCGATGACATAGTTTGTCTTTCAGATCTGCTGGCAACTTGTGCAGACATTATGGGTACAAAACTTCCGGATAACGCCGGAGAAGATAGTGTCAGCAATCTGCCATTATGGTTGGGAAATACTGATGTTTCACCTATTAGAGAAGCGACAGTTCATCATTCAATAGACGGTTCATTCTCCATTCGTCAAGGAAAATGGAAACTGGAACTATGTCCAGGTTCCGGAGGGTGGAGTTGGCCACGTCCGGGTATTGAATGTGAAGGATTACCACCTATTCAGTTATATAATATGGTTGATGATGTCAGCGAAAAACAGAATGTCTGTGATAAATACCCCGAGATAGTAGAAAAATTAACTGCGTTGCTGGCAACCTATGTCCGCAATGGAAGAAGCACGCCAGGAGCAATACAACAGAATACCGGACCAGCATATTGGCCACAGTTGCACTGGTTGGAAGATGCTATATACTAATATCAGTTTATTAGCCTACAATAGGCAAGTAAATTAATATTTTATAAATTGAGGGGAAAATGGTGAAAAATGCATGCGGCTTTTGGATGAACACACTTCTCATCCAGATATTTGTTTTGTTATTTGCTACCGGCATAGCACAATCCGTTGATGAAATGGGTGCGACTATGACTGCGGTTCCGGTACCCAAAAGTGTCACTGTCAAAATTGACGGAGATTTAACTGATTGGGATTTGTCAGCACAGGAATGGGTCGCGGTTTCACCAGAGATAGCCGACCGTTTCAGCGGCAATATTGCTGTCATGTATGATGATGACGCCGTATACCTTGCGGTGGATTCAACAACTGGTGGCGGTCCGATGATTAACTTCAACAAACCGAATGAACGACCATGGCAAGGGCATAGTATTGAAATCCGTTTTATTGCAAATCCTGATGCACCATTCCCATTCTCTGCCAAAGAACCGGTTACCGAGGCGCATCCAAACCAGAAATATTATCCATTTTGCAAAACTTTGCGGATTTATAAAGAAACAGTATCACAAACACCATACTTCATAATTCAACATGGCCCCCCATATAACGGGATGCGGGATGATGTTAACCCGACCGATGTGTCACTGGTCTTCAAAGAAAACCGCGCAACTGACAGATATGTAATGGAAGCCCGAGTACCATGGTCACGTCTCGGGGTGACATCAGGTAAAAATCCATTCAAAGCCGGCGACAAAATGACTTCATTCTGGACAATTTTATGGCCGCAAATGCGTGCCGAATTCCTGTCCACTTCACCCATGGGCGGTTTCGGTTGGGCATGGCATCGCATGAATGGTTGGGGACAAATTACATTTTCAGGACAAAATAATCTGCCAAAACGTCATGGCAGCATGCAGGAATACCTTACAAAACAGGAAGCCGGTAAAGATAAAGGCACACCATTCGAGATAGAGTTGCCCACAACCTTAAAAACAAGCGTCAGTATTGTTGATAAAGACGGCAACATGGTACGCGAATTAATCGGCGGCGAACCGCGACCGGCTGGCAAAAACACCATCTATTGGGACGGGTATGACTGGCTTGGCAACCCGATGCCAGCAGGCGAATACAAATGGAAAGCATATGCCTCGCCGGGACTAAAACCTGTCTATATGGGAGCAGCCGGAGCAGGTGGAACACCTGCATGGAATACCGCAGATGGCAAAGGCGGATGGGGTGGCGACCACGGTCAACCAATCGACGTTGCTGCCGATGATACCGGCACATATTTCCTGTGGGACAATAATGAAGCCGCCAAAGCATTCGTAAAGGTCGGTAACGATGATAAAAACTCCTGGCGAAATAATGCATTTATAGAAGGCGGGTTTGGTCCGTATTCGGCATGTGCCACCAATGGCAAATATTTCTACGTTGTATGGGGAGGCACAAAGAAAACCTACCTGTCACGGTTTAACTGTGCCAATGGTTTGGCGGAACCGTTCAGTGCTGATAATCCATATATCCTCATCAACGATTGCCAACTGGACAAAAACTCTGTTGCCGGCAATTACAGCTTTGACACAGAAACTTATCCGCGTCCTGAGACCATCGGACTTGCCGCAACAGCAACAGAAGTTTATGCCACGGCATTCTCCAAACACAAAATTTACGTGTATGATGCCATAACTGGTGATAAATTACGCGAACTTGATATTGCCTGGCCGCGTGGTATTTGCGCAGACAAAAATGGCGATATCTATGCTATTTCATCTAATCCCGGTACCTATGGTTCCTGCATCAAGCGTTTTACCCAGGGAAAAGGAACGGCAGCCAACGCAATAGCATTATACGGTCCAACCGCACCCTGGGATATTGCTATGGATAAAACCGGTCGTATTTTCGTGACTGATGCCGGTACGAGCAACCAGATATGGGTGTATGAAAAATGTCCGCAATATTCGATATCATGGGCTGGAAACTTCACTGTTCGTCATGTGGGATGGATTGGCAAGCCAGACGGTCGCGCAAGTTTCGGAACTTATGATAAAAGTGGAATGTTGCATCCCACCGGAATTACGGTGGATACAAAAGACCGGATAGTAGTAGCACAAAACTCAATACCGGCAGTATTTCAGCGATTTGAAGCTAAAACATATGCTGTTGAAAAAGAATGGTTTGGCGAGATTTCTTACGGCCCACCAAGTTGGCCATCCGCCAAAGACCCGCTCTCAGTCTATGCATTGTATAAAGAAGGTAAGATTATTCGCGCCACCCTTAAAGGCGATGGCTCAAATGGTCCAATTACTGCTTACTGGGATTTGAATACAATGGGTCTCCCGGCACCGTTTTATAATCCCGGCGGTGGTTTCACTGGCATGGCAAATGTTATTGGTCCGCACGGTATTGAGTTCATGTTCCATACCAGCAACAACAGCAACGGTGCTTTCCCTATTTTTCGTGTGGATGGAGACACACTAACTCCAGCAGCATACGTTCGCACTACCGGTACAACTCCCGGATTCCTGAACGAACAATTCGGACTAGAATTATGGTCAGACAAAAACCATAACGGCAAGATAGACGCAACAGAAATAATACGCACCAACGAACTCGTCGGTCAGAAACTGACAGACGGTTTTATAGCTATGGCATCATTCTGGATGAATGCGAAAGGCGATATATTCCTTTCACATACCAGCAACCGCATATTCCGCATTCCGGCAAAGTCAGTTGACCGGCGCGGTGCCATTACCTGGGATTTGTCTAAATCCACTATCGCGGCTGATGGGGTTATTCCACGAACAAATAGAGCAAACACTGTCCCACGCGAAGGCATTCTCGGTTTTGCTGATGACCGTTATGGTAACCTGTTTACCTGTTTCAATATTGGTCGTTATTCTGGATTTAAATATGCCAGTAAAGAATGGACAGAGGCTATGTCACCAGGACAGGGACATAGCGGTAATTTCAATGTGATAAAAGTTGAAAAGTTTGGCGCGGATGGCAAATTGAAGTGGATGGCAGGCCGCAAGGCTACCGGCACAGCGCGTCCAGGGGAGATGTACCACACCTGGATATTTGCCGGACTTGCCGGTAATGGCTATCCTTCATTGGCATCAGAATGGACACCTGTATCTTTCTACACACCGGATGGATTTTTCGTTGACACACTGCTTGGCGACCCTAACCGCGGTGGAGAACCCGATGAATATAATATAGGCGGCGGCGAGAACTTCACTGGACGTGTTACCTGGTTTGCCAACCGTGGTGAGTGTTACCTTTACTCCGGCAACTGTCACCCGAATGTTTATCGTATCGACGGTTTTGACAAGAAAGGAAACATCAAAGGTGAAGTCAGATTTGAAGGAACAATGAAACTGGCACGTTATGTTAATCCATTTCCACCGGCAGCAGATGTGGCAAAACCACCGATGAATATTGTTCGTCTTGTCAATCCTTTGCAAACAAAAAAATGGGGTGATAAATCCGTAACCCTTACAGGCAACAATGGTGAAGAACTGGCAAAGATTAATGTCGGGTATGATGATACTAATTTGTATGCTCGTTTTGACGTTCGCGATAATTCCCCAATGGAAAATAAGGCGGATGATGTAAAACTTGCGTTCAAATGGGGTGATTCAATCGGTATTTCACTCGGTAAAATTGGTAAGAATGAAAAACCGCAAATAGGCAACATACGATTACTGGCAACCGAAATTAAAGGCAAACCAGTAGTAATAGCCATGATTCCGGAAAGCACAAAAATGAAAATGCCAACGGAATATTTCACACCTGCCGGCGGCACCTGGAAATTCGCTTATGTTGGCATAATTGATGCTGCCAGCGTTCGTTTTACAAAACAACCAAATAGCGGCTACATCGCAGAAATTCAGGTTCCGCTATCAGTATTGGAAGGATTGAGCTTTAAATCAGGTGACAAATTATCCTTCGAAGCGGAAGTACTGCTTTCCGGTTATGGCCAGCGCGGATTCCAAACCTTGTCGCGTAACCACCTATTTACCCCGCGTTCATTCGTACCGGCGAAGATGGTAGATGATATCCCGACAGAAGCACGTCTTTATCCAGCACAATGGGGTGAGGCAGTTGTGGAATAGGCATTTTAAAATTGAAAATTGCAAAACCTTGTTTTAATATTCAGGTTTGTGGTAGGCGAAAACCACCCCGACCTTCGGCCACCCCTCCTTGGCAAGGAGGGGAGTTTAAAATGAAGGTTTTGATTATATCATTAGTATGTGAGTGAAATATGACTACTGCAACATCAAAATCAAAAATTGTCATCATCATGACCGACACCCAGCGTGCTGATATGCTCGGGTGTTATGGCAACAAAGATATCTCAACACCGCACCTTGACCGATTGGCTGAGCAAGGCGTCCGGTTTGACCGTGCCTATACCTGCCAACCAGTTTGCGGTCCGGCGCGTTCGGCATTGTTCACCGGGTTATATCCGCATAGTAATGGCAGTTGGGGAAATTGTATGCCAATTGGCGATAATGTAAAAACTATCGGACAGCGGCTTCACGACAATGGCTTTAACACCGCGTATATAGGCAAATGGCATCTCGATGGCGGCGATTATTTTGGCAACGGAAAATGTCCGGACGGTTGGAATGCCGATTACTGGTACGACATGCGCAACTATCTTGAGGAACTGACACCGGATGAACGCCAACTGTCCCGTCATCATTCAGCAAACCATAACCCGGGGGTCACCGCAGATTTCACATTTGGCCATCGGGTATCCAACAAAGCGATTGATTTTCTTAAAAATAATCATCAGGATGATTTTCTGCTGGTGGTTTCTTACGATGAACCCCACGACCCGTATCTTTGTCCGCCATCATATTGCGATATGTATAAAGGTTACCAATGGCCAAAAAGTAAAAACATTTGGGATTCTCTGGAAGGAAAACCGGAACATCAGAAAATTTGGGCGGGAGACCAATTACAACGTGATAAAGACGCAATGTCCATTCGCGCTGATGATTATCTGGGATGCAATTCATTTGTAGACAATGAAATTGGACGCGTATTGGATGCTATTGATGAATACGCACCTGACACATTGGTAATTTATACGTCTGACCACGGTGATTTTCTTGCTTCTCACAGTTTGTCAGGCAAAGGCGCGGCCATGTATGACGAAATCACCCGCATACCATTATTAATACGCTGGCCGGGAATAACCACTCCGGGGACGGTCTGTCCTCATCCAGCATCACATATAGATATTGTGCCGACAGTAATGTCAGCGGCCGGTTTGCCGTTGCCGCAGATACTGGAAGGTAAAAATATCACTAATACCCTGGTCAACCCGGCAATCAAGGAAAATGATGCCATATTTATCGAATTCGGCAGATACGAGGTAGACCATGATGTCCAGGGAGGATTCCAACCAATTCGCTGCGCATTTGATGGCCGATACAAACTAACCATCAATCTGCTCACGTCCGACGAATTGTACGATATTGAAATAGACCCGGATGAAATGGATAACCTGATAGATTCAACTGACCATATTGCTATTCGCAATGCTTTGCACGATCAATTGCTGCAATGGATGAACAACACCAGAGATCCTTTCCGCGGCTATTACTGGGAACGTCGACCATGGCGTACAGATGCCCAACCCGCCACCTGGAAATACACCAGCATGACTCGCCAACGAATA
This sequence comes from Armatimonadota bacterium, assembly GCA_044344305.1. Classification (GTDB taxonomy): domain Bacteria; phylum Armatimonadota; class Hebobacteria; order CAIYQO01; family CAIYQO01; genus JBAXQQ01. The sequence goes on along the minus strand of JBIJDE010000082.1, from coordinate 6,188 downwards.
CACGACGAATACGAACCCCGCCAACTGGATTACCATACCGGATTAGAAATTACTGAAGCGGTGCGGAAGAAGTAAGTCCTAACCCAAATAAATTGGACCAGATTTAAGTTTTCAGTTTTCAGTTTTAAGATTGAAATTACCTTCTGTAAATTTTATTATAAATATCGAATTACGATATTTATAGTATGTAAAGCATGACCCCGTTTAGGGGTCAAACGTCTATAGAAATAGTGCAACAAATAATCCGACCCCGTAAGGGTGTCGCACTACAATTGCTGGTAATCTACGCATGTTCGACGCCCTACTTGGTCGTTAATCATATTTATGTCGAATTCTATAGACGTGAAAACCCTAACGGGGTCGATGTGATGTTAACTCCAGATTATTGACCGTTATAAAATTCCTGACTGTTTTTGTTCGAGTTTAATTGCTAACGGCCTAATACCTAAAATTTAGTGATTGAAATCTATCTTTTACGCCTTATAAACCAGATACAACCCACCCAGCAATACTAATACACCGCAAATATTCTTTATTATTCGCATTGCCGGTGATGAGTCATTCCAATTCATATATTTCTCCACCACCTCGGTGAATGTACCGGCGGCGATGATGATACTGCAATGACCGATGCCGTAGGCAAGCAGCAAAGCGGCGGCATATACCGGATTTGTAGAGCCGAACTTGAATGTTAATGCCAGCACCGGAGCCATGAAGGCGAAGGTACAGGGACCGAGGGCTATGCCAAAAATTAACCCAAGCAAAAATGCGGCAAAGATTCCTTTACGCTGCATATTAATCTGGCCGGGACCGCTGAATGGCAGTGGAATTACTCCTAATAAATGAAGACCCACCACAAAAAATATAATCGCGACGGTGTAGTTGCCCCATTCACCCAGATCGCCAGCCATGCGTCCCAATGCTGATGTTATAATCCCGATTAACGCGATAGTAACTAATATACCGAGTGAAAATAACGTTGCTGTCCAGAAAGCGCGCCGTACAGTCAACTCTTTCTGCTCTGAGATAAAACCGACGATTAGTGGAATAGAGGCAAGATGACACGGGCTGAGTATGATGCTGCATATCCCCCAGATGAATGATGCGGCAAGAGCGATAATAGCCGAACCTTCCATCGCATTTGTCAGAGCAGTAAAGAGTTGTTCCATCTGTTATTTAACCCCCAACTTACCAAGCTGCTCAATAATTTTATCTTTGGCAAAAAATCCGGTATGGCGAAAAACTTCTTTGCCATTTTTATCAAAGAATACCTGTACAGGTATTGAACTTATGCCATATCGCGAAGCCAAAACCTGTTCTTCTCGAACATGGACAAATATTATCTCGCAATTGCCTTTATATGTTTTCTTTAATTCTTCAAGAATTGGCGCCATCATATCACATGGCCGACATCCATCCGCGCCAAAATCAACCATGACTGGTTTTCCGGATCGGCGCGCTTTATCAACCGGGTTATCCAGCATAACAGCAGCCTGAACTTTCATCCAGTCGCTATTCATTGATATGGCAACACGCTTGCTCAGGGTATTAACGTGGTTATCTACTGCTTCCTGTTTTTTCTGGTCAAGTAGAAACGATTTCAAATCTTTCATAACTTCATCATAAGATGCATCGCCCATCATTTCTTTATTTGCATCAAAAAATGTTTTTGTCTCCGCATCTGTTACAGTTACCTTACTTGACACACTCATCAAATATGACTGAACCAATGAGTTCTCGGCTTCTTTTTTTGTATCTCGTTTAGTTGATTTTGCCCATACGCGCGCTTCTTCTGTTAGTAGCAGTTTTGTCGCCATTTGTTCCAAAATGAAAAAACTATTCTTTTTCATTAATGATTGAGTTTCCGGCTTCCCCTTGGCAATTTCTGTCGAAAGCTGTTTATCAAGCAATATTACTTTACCGGCACGCAACAGAGTACCTTTCGGCAATGACTCCAATCGTGCATCAGTTAATGGACCTTGGCTAAGTCCCATATATGCATCTTCGACTGTGGTCATTTTTACAGTTGGGGCAACTTTTTCAACTACACATTGAGCATTATTAACAAACATAGCTATACACAAAACTAATACTGATACAAATTTATTTTTCATCATTTTCCTTTATATACGACTTTATTTTTTAAGTCACTTCGATAATTTTGGTCATCGATTCACCGGGCAAGATTTATGTTTAGAGTGTAATTTTCAACTCTTTAAATTTATCCAAAATCTTACTTTTTGGATAAAATCCTGTGTGGCGAAATATCTCTTTACCGTCTGCGTCAAAAAATATTTGAGTGGGGATAAATTGGACATTATATTTTTCACCAGCAGTTTTATCCTGATAAATGTCAATAAAGTCCACCTGTAATTTACCTGCATATTCACTGCTCAATTCTGCCAGAATCGGTTGCATCATTTTACATGGTTGGCATGAATCCGACCCTAACTCCAACATTCGCGGTAATTTAGCGACAATTGTTAAGACCGGTGGTTTCACTATTTTTTCTTCTGTTACAGCCTTTTTCTGATTTTTATTTACATCAATTTTCTTCTCAATCTTCTTAACCGGTTTTGCCTGTTCTTTTACAGATTTACCAGTTGTGACAGTAACGGGTATCGGTGTTGTTTGTGTTACCGCAATCGGCAGTGGTGTTTCCACTTTGTCGTTTTGTTTATTGAATTTTATCGTTATAATGATTGCAATCAACAAAACGACAATAATTATCTTTCCCAGGTTGGACATTTATTTATTCTCCATCTACTCTTTCAAGCTGCAAAGATACCGGGCATGGTAATGATAATTCAGCCGCAATCTGCATAACTTTAAAGAACGCCGGTGGTACCACACATCCGGTACAGCATCCGCGCAATGTTCCCCGCGCGGCAGTCCAGATCTCACCATCGTACCCGTCTCCTAATTCCTGATATGCGTCAATTTGATCAGGAAGTTTTGCGGTTAATCCCTTGATATTTTCACAAGGAGTGTTAACAACAAACTTCACATTCTGGTCTTCATCAGATGATGCTGTGACTTCCGTTACAAAACCACAGATACCAGCATTTACCGTTACATGTGCTTTATTCATATACCCCCCTATTATCCACAACAGCCAGGTGATTTTAAGGCTTCGACAACGGCTTGCGCCACTTTACCGATTTCTTCCTGGGTGTGGTTGAAATGATGACCTTTCTCTATGCCAAGGTCAGTGACTACAACATATTTATCAGCTTTGCAGCCGACATTCTCCAGTGCTTTTTTTGCACAGGCGACTCCGCAACCATCAATTGCCACCACGGTAGTGCCTTCTTTTTTCGTGCGTTCAATGAAATTTGGCAACTGTGCGCCGACACCAATCAAGCAGAAAAAAGATCCCTGACCAGTCTGATCCAACGCCTTGGCAGCGTCATTGGAAATCTGACCAACATTGGATCCACCCGAACAGGCGTATATTAATACATCGCCCTTACCACAACAATTAGACATAATTCTTCCCCCTTATTTGATTTATTAACCTGTTTTATTCTCTTTTTATTTTGAAATCACGAATTTTTAGAATATTAGTTATTAACTGACTAACCCAAATGAGTTGGTCAAGTTTTCAGTTTTCAGTTTTCAGTCATGCCTTGTAAAGGCATTTTAATCAGTAACCCCAGGTGTGAGCCTGGGGGAAATATAATATTAAGTTGCGCCTTGTAAAGGTGCGTTTATAAAGTCGCCTTTACAAGGCTCATCATCTTTATTTATTACTCCCCAGGCTTGCGCCTGGGGTTACTCATTATGTCGCCACTCCGTGGCTAATAAACTAATGACAATTTTACGGTAAAGTAACACTTCAAAAAATATGTTCATGAAATTATGATTTTTTGTTCGAATTTGGTTACTAACTGACTAACCCCTTACCAAATTTACCCGGTAATCCATTTCTTTATTTCATCGGCATTTGGCACGCGACCACTAACCTTCATAGAGCCATCAACAGCAACCGCCGGGGTAGACATGATGCCGGCGGCAATCATCTCCCGGATGTCGCTTACTTTGATTACTTCAGCGGTTACGCCGGTTTCTGCGACCACGCGCTTTACCAGCTCTTCGGTCTGTTTGCATTTCGCACAACCAGGACCATATACTGTTATTTTCATATTTTCTCCCTTTTACTTTATTATTTGATACAAATTTATAAAATTAAAAATGTATCCAATAAGGATTATTCCAAGTCCAACTACCCCGACAAATGTTGCAATAAGGCGCGGTTTCAACACCTTGCGCAATATCACCATCTCCGGCAATGATAACGCGATTACTGACATCATGAATGCCAGCACTGTACCGAGTGCTGCACCTTTGCTTAAAAGAGCCTCAACGACTGGAATTATCCCGGCGGCGTTAGAATACATGGGTATGCCGATAATTACCGCCAATGGCACCGACCACCAGGCATCTTTACCCATAATAGCCGCTAACGCGTTTTCTGGCGCGTAACCATGAATACCGGCACCGACAGCAATACCGGCTAACACATACGGCCATACTTTTCCTACTATATCTTTCACTGCGTCCATACCATATTGAATACGATCAGACCAGGTTAATTCTTGAATAGTATCGTCAGCATCACCCATCTGCGTTTCATATACCCATTCCTCAACATGTTTTTCCATCCCCATTCGTCCGATTATCCACCCGGCAACGATAGCGATAATTAGTCCTGTGGCAAGATACAATGCGGCTACCTTCCAACCGAACATGCCATACAACAGTACCAGTGCAATTTCATTCACCATTGGCGCAGATATAAGGAATGAAAAAGTAACACCAAGCGGGACGCCAGTGGTGACAAAACCGATAAAAAGCGGGACGGCGGAACAAGAACAGAACGGGGTAACAATACCGAGTAAAGCCGCAAATATATTACCAGCGGTTTCATTTTTACCGGCTAAAAACTTTCGAGTATTCTCCGGTGTGAAAAATGAACGAACAATTCCCACCGCAAATACAATCAGGACGAGAAGCATCATCACCTTGGGAGTATCAAAAAGGAAAAATTCGACGGATGAACCAAGATGAGTACCGCGGGTTAAACCAATAAGGTTATATGTAAGCCACTGTGATATCGGGGCCAGTTGAGTATACAAAAACCACCAGACAACGAGTAACAATACGCCAATGACAATAGAGCGCACTGGCAAAGACGCATTCACCAGCGGTTTACAATCTTCTTTTTTTTCACAACAACATTTTTTCGACATTAATCAAATTTTCCTAATTGGCAAAATAACCAAGTTTATATTAAAAACAATATTTAATTCAACAAGGATATTGTATAATCAATTACCTCAACGCTTTGGCATTATCATCATCGTTAGCGCGCAATACCGCATCTATACAATCAAAAAATCGTAATACGCACGGAACACGTAATCGATAAAAAACTTTCAAACCTTCTTTACGATCAATAACCAGACCGGCATTTTTCATAATGGTGAGATGTTTTGATACCGTGGACATATCCGCATCCACCAGCACCTGTAATTCACAGACGCACTTTTCACCCTCTGCCAACGCATCTATCATCATCAAACGACTGGGATGCGCCATTGCTTTTATTATATTAGCCTTCGATTTATATATTTCGTTATTCATCTTTCTCCAACTACTTGGTAGTTTAACCAAGTAGTTTGTGGTTGTCAATGGTTTTTTGGATTTTTTTATAAATTATATGCCATCATTCAGTTTCAGACTTAAAACATCGAACCTTTACCGCCATCAAGGTGACTATTCATCTTCTTTCCCTGCTGCGATTTTACTTCTGGAATAATGCGTTCCTTTATGAATGCTAACGCATCTTCCGCATCGCGGTCTATTTCAATTACCTGCAATCGCATAATATCTTCTTCAGTCAAAGTAATAGTAATCATAAAAAGTCTCCCTTTGATATAACAATTCGTCACTAATTGGTAGTTTAGCCAAGTAGTTCCTGGCTGTCAATGGTGGTTTTTAATTTTTATTTACATCGATTAATAGGATTTAAGGGATATATTCAAACAAAAAAAGTCATGATTTTATTAACATATTTTTAAGGGAGATCCTGTGTTATCTGTCAATACATTTTTTGGCATTTTTAGAATATTTTTTTAGGTTTATCGCTTTGGGCTGTTCCCGAGACTTTGGGGATGGCGTCCTGC
>JBIJDE010000487.1:0-3936 GCA_044344305.1 Armatimonadota bacterium | reverse complement strand
AAGATTTCTAATTTTCGGCAAATCCGCCGGGGTTAGCAATTGGTACATTTCTTCCGTCACCTGGGACTTGTTTTTTAATTTTGCCAGAATAACCTGTGACAATGCATGTTTATCCCGTTCGCGACGATGCGAATCAACCAGATAACCGCATAATATCGCGGTAAGGAAAAGGTAAATTATCTTATTGAATAAGAGCGAAATTAAATCAAAGGGCTGGATTCCAGCGATGCTGACAAATGCGACGATATAACCTGTGGATGCTAAAGCTACCCCAATTATTGCTCCGACAATGCCAAATGTCATTGCGGAATTTATTATCAACAGGTAGTAAATTGCAAATAAAGGTGAGGCGAATGAATTGTTTTCAACAGTTAAAGTTAAATATATCCACAACGACGCCAGCACATAATCGACCAACATTGTAAAATGCTGCTGCCAGCGCAATTTCAAAGTAGTGAATTGCTGAATGACTACCAGGATGTTATAAATCGCGGCAGTTCCTAATGAAACAAGTTTGACGTTATTAAACCACACCATTCCGTCAGGATTAACCGGCGTTAAAATAACTAAAAAAATGAATGCCAAACGAAATATCGCAGAGACTAATTCAGCTTCATCTTGTACCTGTATTACTGCTTTTCCACGGTTGTCCGTGTTATTATCGGTCATTACATAGTTATAATACTACAAATTTCTTATTTTGTTAAGACTAAAGATGTTTAAATTTTGTTAATATTGGATATATTACTTATTCGATTCGTATTTCATTATAATTTTCTATTACACCCCAATATGGTACAACACGGGAAGTCGTTCCGGCACATCCGTGCCAGTCCCGATTGCTGCATCACTTGAACTTTATTTGTCTAATAGCCAATCTAAAGCATTTATTCTGATAATGCCATTGTAATCTGCATCAGGGTCTTCATCAAGAGTAAGAATGATTTTTGGATAATTGTCGTTTATATTCTGCAAAGACTTTAATTCACGTTGTAAAGTATTGGCATCTCGTACTGTTGCAGCAACCTGAAAATAAGTTACACCATGTTGTTGATTGATAGCAACAAAATCAACTTCAAGATTATCAACCTTGCCAATATACACATCGTAACCACGACGTATCAGTTCAAGATAGATAATATTTTCCAATATATGACCAACATCAAAACCGCTTTTACCCAGCAGCATATACCGCATGCCAATATCAACTACATAATATTTTTCCAACGTCTTTAGATATTGTTTGCCTTTTACGTTATATCTTTTTGCCTGATAAACAATAAAACTATCTAACAAAGCCTTGATAGATTTTTCAACTGTTCTCACATCAATTTTTCTGCCGAATGAAGTCATGGTATCTGCAATTTTTTTAGTAGATAACTGATTGCCAATATTATCAAATATAAACTTTGTGACACTTTCAAGCGTCATGAGATCGTTGATTTTATAACGCCATGCAATATCTTTCATCAAAACGGTATTGTATATCCCATTCAAATAATCAGAGATGGCTTTATCATTTCCTTCTAATTCAAGTATATATGGAAAAGAACCAAATTCTATATAATCTGCGTATCGTGAAGCAAGAGATTTGCTGGATTCTGTTGCAGATATATATTCTTTAAATGACAACGGCAGCATCTCAATAGTGACATACCTGCCCGACAACATGGTGGCAATATCGCTTGACATCATATAAGCGTTGGAACCGGTGATATAAATATCAATATTTTTTCTGATATAAAGACTATCGACAACAAGCGGGAAATCTTTGACAAGTTGTATTTCGTCAAGAAAGAGATAAAACTTCTTATCAGGTACTAATCTATCTGTCACATAGGTATGTAAAGCTTTCGGATCTTTAAGTTCAGCATTATCAAAATCTTCAAAGTTTACTGCTATTATTTGTTCCGGCAATATCCCATTATCAAGTAAATAATTTTGATATATCTCAAGAAGAGTAGACTTACCGCAACGCCTAACGCCAGTTATAACTTTAATAAGTTGTTTATCCTTAAAGCCAATTAACCTATTTAAATATTCATCTCTTTGTATCATATATTATACCTTTGCTGAATTTTAATAACATTGTATCCAAAAACTATGCAAAAGTAAATAGTTTTATACATTACAATCCAAAAACTTTGTAAAAATTGAAAGTTTTATACATTGTAATGCAAAAACTTTTGCAACAAATTAGAACACGATTAATCTATTCCCAAAAATCCGAAGCGATTTCTATCAAATTACCCTCCGGGTCGGTAATCATCGCTGATCTCATCTTCCATGGTTCATTTCGTGGTTTATAAACTTCTCGGCCACCACCTTGAATAATTCTATCAAACTCCTTGTCTACATTATCCGGGTCACCGACACATATAGCTAATTCAAACGTGCCATTTATATTTTTGTTAAAATCAGGAGTTTGATTTATCAGTTTAACTAATTCTTTTCTTTCATACATTGAAAATCGAATCCCTTCGTGTTTAAACTCCGCATAAGGTCCGTTGCCATCCCATTCAATATCAATACCGATGGCGTTTTTATAAAACTCCACCATTTGATGAAGATCATTAACGAATATCCCTATCATATTCAGCTTGTTTCTCATTATTACCTCAATATTTTTTGTATTGTTACTAATGTAATCGACTACACCCCGCCTGCTGCCAAAGCAGCTGCATCATTATCAGATAAAGCACGGTTATAAAATTTAACTTCATCGATTATGCCGTCTGCTGGCCAGCAATAATTCCCGCTTGCATAAGCCGCGCCAATTAGGAATGGCATGCCGGCATTTAAAGATGGACCGGTACCGGAATAGCTGACTGACTTTACAAGGTTGCCGTTAACATACAACTTAACTTTCATGTTTGTCTTGTCAACAACACCGGCGACGTGGTACCAATTATTTGCAACGACATCATTGGCACCCGCGGCGGATGCAATGGTCCATGCTGGCAAACACCAGTGTGTCATACCAAAATTATTGGGATTATTGAGGGTTAACCCCAGGTGATAACCACGGCGAAGGAAGATTGAATAACAGGTATTATTAGCATCTGTTGGCGGCATTGATGCTGGTTTATACCAGGCTGCCATGGTAAAGTTGTTGTTAAGCCCAGCATCAAGGGTGGCATTGGTGATTTCTACCCGTTGGGCATTACCATAAAAATTGCCAGCTTGCTTGGTAAATTTCAAGCCATTGCCTACCTTACCAGCTACCCAGGTAGGGTTTGAATATCCCATTAATGTACCGATATACCCGCTTTTCGAATCTGCGGCAGTGGTGCCGGTAGTTTCATCAAGTTTCCACCAACTAACCAGTCCGGTGGTAATATCACCCGGTATAGTATTAAATATTATCGTGCAATCAATCGCTGTTGTACCAGCAGCAACCGGTATATTTGACTCAACATGACCGTCAGCAAAACTGGCAACTACCTTTCCTGAATGTCGCGGATCTGCGTTAGCCACAGAATAGGCTATATTATCATTAGACGTGCCGTCACAGGTTAATACGAACTCTGAAACCCCGGCTATGCCGGATATTTTATCAATCTCACCCAATGAAATGTTGCCGGCTTTGCCGTGATAAACATATCCAATAGTGGTTCCTTTACCTTTGGTTGGACAAATCAGCAAACCCGGGTCAACATTGATATCATTCCAGATAGTCGTTGTTCCAGGCAGTGTTTCTCCGTAGTCCTGTGCGTACATCTGAATAGAAGCTGCTAACTGACGCTGATTGCTTTGGCAGGTAGATTGACGTGCCTTTTCGCGTGCGCGGGCAAATACCGGAAAAAGGATTGCGGCTAAAATGGCAATAATGGCAATCACGACCAGCAGTTCAATCAGGGTAAAACCCTGCTTTGTTTTTGAAATAGACATCTGTATCTCCTTTAGATAACTATGCTTTTATTCGTTAATGAAAAC
>JBIJDE010000079.1:0-13544 GCA_044344305.1 Armatimonadota bacterium | reverse complement strand
CTTCCCAAATGCCAAATTTGCCTTCCGCTACATTGGCGCGTACATCTTCGGTGCTTTTGCCAAAATACGCGAACTCCCAGTCATGGATAGACCCGGCACCATTAGTAGCAACATGGGTAACATACCCGTCTTCCATAAGGCGGATAATCACCGGCGCCATGCCGTTTTTAATTAAATGTGCGCCATAGGTAAGCATAACCGGATTGCCGGCAGTACGCGCGGTGCGAATATGCTCCGCCGACAGGGTGATTTGCGCTGCAACTTCCGGCGTTAACGCAGGCACCGCACCATCCGGCAATACCGCAATTTGAGAGAAATCCAACTTATGTTTCCTTTCCGATAATGGAAAAGTGTGTAATTTTTGACGATTAAATTGAGACATGTTTTACCTTCTAATATTTACATCGATTTAAAGGATTATTAAGATGTTTCTAATTATCAACAATGATAATAAAAAAACTACTGGTTTGCGTAAGGTGTGTAAAAATGAAAAGTCACCGTTTGGAAAGGGACGCAAGTCCGGCGGACTTTCGACAAACTCTCATAATTACCACCTGAATGTCAGATATTAATAGTCTTAAAAGTTATCTTTGTTGTAAATCAAGCCGGACTTGCATCCCTTTCCATACGGTGACCTACTATTGTTAACCAGTTTTTTTATTTAAGGGGGTGGATTAGTCCACCTAATACCACATCCTTTTACATTTCCTATTGACACCACATCACCGTTTTTTCTATACTAACTGAAACGATTCAGTAATGTCAAGATACTTAACTGAAAGATAGATTTATCCTTTCTATCCTGTTAATCGATGTAAAAATTTCAAAAACGGAGAATTAAATTATGAAAGCTCGAAACGGCGTTACCATTGATGTGCCGGACTACCTGGCCCAGGTTGTAAAAGCAACTGAAGGTGTTGATCCGGCTTCTTTCCCAAAATTAGTTGAACTGATTTTAGATTGTTACCGAAATGGCAAGTTTGTATACATCATTGGCAATGGCGGCAGCGGTGCCAACTCATCGCATCTATGCGAAGATTTGGGCAAGGTTACACTGATTGACCTGGAAAAACAGAAACGCCTGAAAGTAATGAGCCTGACCGATAACACTCCTTACATTCTTGCGTTGGGTAATGACGAAGGTTACGAGAAAATTTTTGTCGAGCAGTTGAAAAATTACGCCAGTCCTGGCGATCTGCTGATAGCAATATCTGGCTCCGGCAATAGTCCGAACATTTTTCGCGCGGTTGAATATGCCAATGATCTTGGCATGGCGACATACGGCTTTACCGGCTACACCGGTGGTAAACTCAAAGAAATCTCACAGTTCGGCCTGCATGTGCCAAGCATGGACATGGGTATTGCCGAGACCGTCCACACCATCTTCATGCACTATATCATTGACGTTATGCGCGAAAGATTCCGTGAAGAACATTTGAAGAGTGAAGAGTGAAAATTTTACATCGATTGGCAGGATGGGTAGGATTTTGGCTTCGCCAATATTAAATAAATCCTGTTAATCATGTTAATCATGTCAAAAAAGGTATCTACTGTGAAAAATATTGACTCCCTGGAAATAATAAATCACGACCATCCTCGCGGCGGTTTTCGCTTTGCGCTGTTTGACTTTGACGGTACGCTTTCGCTTATCCGCGAAGGCTGGCAGAATGTTATGATTCCGATGATGGTGGATATTCTGACAGAACTGAACACCGGCGAAACGACAGAAGAGATAGAAGCATGTGTGCGGGAGTTTGTAGAGCAGTTAACCGGCAAACAGACTATCTATCAGATGATGGCGTTATGTGATGAAATATCTAAACGCTGCGGGACCCCAAAGAACCCGCTGGAATACAAACAGCAATATTCCGATTTGCTGTGGCTGCGCATTAAGCATCGCGTCGCCGGATTGAATGACGGCACTATAGACCGCACATCGATGATGATTCCCGGTTCAGAAGATTTGCTGATAGGGTTAAAAGAACGCGGAGTGAGCCTGTTCCTCGCCAGTGGTACCGACGACTGTTTTGTACAGAATGAATGCGGCGCGCTGGGACTGAGTAAATATTTCGATGGTGGCATTTATGGCGCACAAGATGATTTGGCGGCTTTTTCAAAAAAGATGGTAATCGAGGGCATTATTCGTGACAATAACCTGCAAGGAAAAGAGTTGCTGGGATTTGGCGATGGATTCGTTGAGATTGAAAACACCAAGGAAGCCGGCGGGGTGGCGATTGGCGCAGCGGTGGATGAAATAAAACTGGAAGGCGTTGACGATTGGAAACGCAAGCGGTTGATATCTGCCGGTGCGGACGTTATTGTTCCACATTACCGCGAACACAAAGCATTGCTGGCGTACCTGTTTTCGGAGGAGTGAAACAGCATGACAAAAGATAGATTAGAAGAAATCATCTCCAGATTTCCTCAAAAAAGAATAATTGTAATCGGCGACTTTTTCCTCGACAAATACCTGGTACTGGAAGACTCACTGACAGAAAAATCGCTGGAAACTGGCCTTGACGCGTACCAGGTAGTCAACAAACGTGTATCACCTGGTGCCGCCGGGACTGTTACTGATAATTTGCATGCATTGGAGACCGGCCAGATAATTGCGATTGGTACAATAGGGCCGGACGGAGAAGGATTTGAGCTATTAAGCGGTTTACAAGCAAGAGGCGTATTGACCGACCATATCATTATTACCGGTGACAGAATGACCCCGACATATACGAAACCTATGCTGCGCCGCGAAGGAGTTGAAACAGAAATTAACCGTATAGATATTAAAAACCGCGAACCATTGCCGGAAGATATTGAAGATGAGATTATCAAACGGCTGAATGCGCTGGTTCCATATATTGACGCGGTGATTATTGCCGACCAGGTGCAGGAACGAAATTGCGGCATCATCACCGATAAAGTCCGCGGCGAATTATCCCGACTTTCCAACGAATTCCCGGACACTCCATTTCTCGCTGATTCCCGCACCCGCATCAACGAATTCACCGACATCTGGATAAAACCTAATCGCCATGAAGTGCTGCAGGCGATGGGTTATACCGGTGATGAAAATATGCCACTGGAAGCATTGGCAAAGTTTGGACATGACTTATCAACCCGCAATAATCGACCTTTGTTTATAACTATGGCAGAAGATGGTATACTTAGTGTAAATAATAATATACATCATGTACCAACGCTGCGCCAAATCGGCCCGCTTGATATTTGCGGCGCTGGCGACAGCACCCTTGCCAGCATGACTTTGGCATTATGTAGCGATGCGACACCCGAGGAAGCCGCAGTAATAGGCAACATAGTCGCATCAATAACTGTACAGCAAATTGGAACAACCGGAACTGCAACAAGAGAGCAGATTCTTGATAGATTTGCTACTGATGGCGATCAGTTTCAGCCAAAGTTGATAAATTATTAGTTACATAGAGGAAACAGTTTTACTGAGGGTTTATTAAATTATTTTTCTCCGCGCATCACTGTGCCTCCTCTGTGAATCTCTGTGTAACTTAAAAAAGGTGAAGAATATGTCATATATCGGCATAGATAAGGGCGGCACTCGTCACACGTATGCACTGGCAGATGCGTCAGGTGACATACTGTTGACATTTCAACGTAACACCCACCGTGACGGTTCTGCACAAGAGGAAATAGTCTCGCTTTGCGCTGAAATTAGCGAGTTAATTAGCGAAGGAGCAACCCGTAATGATCCGGTAACCAGAATCGGCATCAGTTTTGGCGGTCCGGTTGATGCTACCAAGGGTGAAACGATAATGAGCCACCATATTAAGGGGTGGGAACATATTCCCATTTGCGCGATTATCGAAGATAAATTTAAAATTCCGGTGGCATTAGATAACGATGCTAATTGCGGTGCGTTGGCTGAGTGGAAATTTGGCGCTGGAGTTGGTATTGATGACCTTGTATATATCAATGTTGGTACTGGTATAGGTGGTGGAGTAGTCGCCAATGGACAATTGGTGCGTGGTGCCCACGGTGTCGCTGGTGAAATTGGCCACATCGTTCTTAACCCTAACGGTCCTGCCTGTACCTGTGAACGGCGTGGATGCCTGGAATCTTACGCATCAGGACGTAATATTGAACGACGATATTGGGAAATGACCGGAGAAAATGAACTGATCAGCGGTCAAGAAATTTTTGCCCGCGCTGCTGATGGTGAAAAAGAAGCATTAGCCATAATCTGGGAAACGGCAGAATATCTCGCCCACGGCATTTCGCTTGCAGTTGGAATTCTCGACCCGAAGATTATAATAATCGGCGGTGGATTATCTGAGGCAGGACCATTGCTATTTGGCCCATTGGATGAAGCTCTGGCGAGATATGTAATCCCACAAATGGCTGGCATCAAAGTCGTCCCCGCGAAACTCGGTTACGAATGCGGCGTCATTGGTGCAGTTGCGCTGGCGATGCATATACAATAAACAAAGATATTGGCAAGAATTTTGACATGATTGACATGATTGACATGATTTTAATGGTCACTTCGACAGGCTCAGTGACCATTAAAGAGTTTATTTAATCTTGACAGAAATAAATTGGATATGTTTATCGTGTCGCTGCTCTGCAGCTAAATATCATTTTTGCATCTTTTACTATTAATATTTCGCCGCGCTGCGGTTGGAAATAATGTCACTTAAAAATGCTGTTCTATCAAACAAACCAGCCGCAGCGCGGCGATATATTAATAGTATTGCATTGTATATAAGAAATTAAAGCTGCAGAGTAGCGACACTTTTAAAATCATGTTAATCATGTCAAAAAAAATCACCCACAAGGAAAACCATGGCTGATACCAACGACAATAAAAAATACCGCACAGTAACACTGAAAGATATCGCAAAAAGATGCGGGTTTGGCGTTGGTACGGTATCGATGGCTCTCCGTGATAACAACGCTTTCCCCACTGCAACTACAGATGCTATTCTCGCCACAGCTGCCGAATTAGGCTATGACCCATCGCGCCAGCAAAATGCCCGCCGTCTGGTGATGAGCAGATTTGGCAAGAGGGTACTTAACCACCTTATCGCGCTATTTGTCCCCAAACAGTTTTACCGCGCCGCTTATTACACCGGCATATTCGACGGCATAATGGAAGTTATGAACGAGGAAGGATTCGGGTTGATGACAGTTAACGCGTCTCCTGGCGGCTTGGATGAACTCCCCCCCAGCTTTAATCGCGGCGAGATCGATGGGGTGATATCAGTAGTTGGCTGGCAGGCATCACAAGATATTTTGCAACACACCCGACGCCCATCAGCAAGTGGCCCAATCCCCATGGTATCCATGCTGGCGGCACTGCCGGATTGCTCCACCGTCATCAGCGATGCCCGGGGCGGTGCAATATACGAGGTTGAACACCTGCTAAAGTTGGGACACCGCCATTTCGCGTATTTTCGCCGTCCTGGCGGAGAACCATTCGGCTTTCACCAGGACCAGTTATTGTCAGGGTACCAGCAGGCAATCACAAACGCCGGTTTAAATCCCGATACCCACCTGCACCCTATAGATATCGATTCTACTCTTTGGAGCATAGCCTTCATCGCCGCCGACATCACCAATCTGTACCGACTTGATATGATGCCCTGGTCAAAACAGCACCCGCTGCTGCAATTGCTGAAAACGACCCCGCAGATAACCTCTATCCTCGCCCCCAACGACCCCGCCGCAGTAGTAATCCGCCACATCCTGCAGGTAGGCGGCTATCGCGTCCCGGATGACATCAGCCTGGTAGGCTTCGACGACACCGACCCGCTATGGGACAGTACCGGTCAAAACATGCTGACAACCGTCCGATTGCCCCTGCACCAATTAGGCCGTCGCGCCGCGAAATTGATAATAGAACAGGCAACCACCTCAGAAAATAATGTAGAAAAGATAGTATTGCCGGTGGAGTTAGTGGTGCGCGGGTCGACAGGTGAAGTTGTCTTAACCACGGATTGAGAGGATTAAAAGGATTATGACTGGGACCGCAGGCATCTTGCCTGCCCATCGGTATAATTTTAGCGGCACGTTTTAGAAAAATACCGGCTTATTAAACTTCAGGATAAACTTTCTTTTTTTTATCGCCACTGAATTTCAGCCGGGGGCAGGCTGGAAGCCTGCGGTCCCAGTGTAATACAAGAGACGCACACCGTGAGTCTCTACAATTTTTAATTTTCACCTAAACTACTATTCAAAATATTAAGAAAATCCTGTAATCATAAAATCCCCAGAATCGTGGTTCAGACAAATAAACGGCCATCCATGACCAGTGCGGCGCTCCAAGCACCTTATAAGGAGAAACGATGTAAAGGGATAAGGAGCAATTAGGAGCCAGGAGAAGCGCAACGGAAACCGAAACTGTTGACGCAGTTGAAGTTGTACGGGTTGAAGTTGTTGCGATAGGAGCCGCGACAGTTGTCGCTGCCGTAGCTGTACCACAAACCACCCCGCAGCACACGTCTATTTCCTGATGTCAGACCAGTCGGATTATTCACTATTGCGGTCTTATAATAATCTTCACCATACCAATCCGCGCACCATTCCCACACATTCCCCGCCAGGTCTTGCACGCCACACCAACTTGTCCCCGCAGGGAAAGACCCTACCGGCCAGGTACTGATGTTCTGATCGCAAGAATTTCCACCGTTTGCGCACTTTGATTCGTCCCAACCATTATATTTATCATCTGATGTAGCCATGCCACCCCACGGGTAATTGCGACCTTCTGGTCCACGTGCAGCATATTCCCATTGTGCCTCAGTGGGCAGGTTTACACCCGCCCAGTCGGCATAGGCTTTACAATCATACCAGGTGACATTAACAATGGGGTGCTGTTGTAGTGTTGGGTCATCCCACCCTGATTTTCCTTCCCAACTGTAATTGAACTCGTATTTTATAGTCTCAATACTTTCTAAGACTTCATCATCATCCAAAATATCAGGTTCTGGGAATGGTGGTAACGCGTGCCCGGTTATCGCACAAAACGCACCATACTGTGCCACTGTCACCGGATATTTATAAATCCAGTAGTCGGAAAGCGTCACTTGATGAGCGGGATGTTCATTTTCTCTACCTACACCATCTGGACTTCCCATGGTGAATGTGCCACATAGCACCCGTACCATTTCCGCACGGTCAATCAGATTAATCTTTGTTGTCATCATTTTATCCTTATAGTGATTCATTATCTATTCAATATAGTTAAATGTTAGCATTATGGTATTAAGATGTCAATTTGTTTTTATTCTGTCACAACATCAGGAATTATGCTCCTACAGAGCATAAATTTTATTTTAACATTCAGACCCACAGCGTTGCTTATGGGCTATTGAATTGTTATGTATGAAAATTTAGTTGGTTTATATAGTAAGTTCCCCTACTGACTGACGATATTTTTGTCGTAAATGCATAGAGACGCACACCGTGCGTCTCTACTGCAATTTGTCATTTCCAATTTGCAATTCATTTTTCGTTATTGGACCGCAGGCATCTTGCCTGGCCCCCAGTATAAATTTAGCGACACGTTTTAGATAAATACCGACTTATTAAATTTCAGGATAAACTTTCTATTTTTTATTGCCACCGAATTTCAACTGGGGGCAGGCTGGAAGCCTGCGGTCCCAGTGTATAAGATGCACACCGTGCGTCTACAATTTTTAATTATTCATTTTTAATTTTTAATTCATTTAACGCGTACCATATACGGCAACGGTTTATTTTTACCGTCGTCTGCGCGGATTACGCCGTACCAGCGGGTGCTCCAGGGTTGGCCGTCTTCTGACCATTGCAGGTTGGTGGATGGGTATTTGGCTTCCGGGCTATTGTTGGTATGGCGCCACCAAATTGACATACCGAGGTCGCCGTCTGTTGGCCAAATATCTGTTCCCAACATGGCGTAGGGGACGAAGAATTCGAGGTTGGCTCCTGTGTCTTTTGCTTTCCAAGCCCCGGCAAGGCCTGGCGCTTTGGGACTGGTTTCGCCACGTGACAGGCTTAGTTTGTCGTTCTTGTCGAATCTGCCGCTTACCCAGTAATACGGGCCGGGGGTTCCCAACAGGTTAGCCTTTCGGGTGTCCATGAAGATGGTGAAATTGTCCTGGTCTAACTTGCTGCCTTTGATATCGGCGGCGAAATATATCCCGGTTTTGCCAGCGGAGAATGTCCAGCGCATGTCGCATTCGTCGCGAGTTGCGCGACCATCGCGGATACCCTGGGTCCACCGCGCCTGTATCGGGTCGCCGATGGTAATCCAGGTGCTGTCTTTATACTCGGTAAGGTCGCCGTCAACAGTCGCTTCGCCAATACGCGCTTTGCCATAACGGACGTAAGCAACTTCTGCTGCTGCCCAACCGGTGACGCCTTTTCGCTGTACCTTGTTAACCAGCGGAATGCGGCCTACCTCAGAATCTTTCGGAATCTTCACGGTAATCGTTTTCTTTCTTCCATTATCATTCAGTGTAACTTTCACTTTGTCGCCGGTAACTACCTGGCGTTCGCGAATAAAATTAGCGTTCATCTCCATCGGAGCGCGAACTATATAGGTATACCCGGTAGTTCCCGATGAGTCAAAAGCGGCGAACACAGGCTGATTGGTGGTGAAATACAGGTTGTACGGATAAGTCAGCAAATCTTCCGGCTTCACTAATTTTGGCCATGTTACGTTAAATGTCGTCGTTGCCGCCGGTGCAAGGTCGTAGGCTATTGGCGTTAACGGCGCGACTTCGCCATCGGGGAATGGATACAACGTTAAATTGCCGGTTCGTTTTTCCTTGCTGTTATTTGTCAAGGTAACATTGCTTACCATGCCGGCATCCATCCAACTGCTTTTTGCTGAAAATGTTAACGGTTGTACTGGCTGTGGTCGTCCCATAATTGCATCAAAAGCTACTCTGGCAATGGCGAGATGCCCCAGCGCACCGGGATGTATACCGTCGCCTTTGCCATTTGACTCGAGCATAGACGAGAACTGATTATTGTAACCCAAGGGGAAACGTGGCCAAATTTTTCGCGCTGACTCGTCTATTGATGGTGCGCCGACACCCCACAATGCGTGAAAAGTATCAGCAACCGGAACTTTCATATCTTCGCCCAGCACCTTCAAGGCTTCGCCAAACGCGAATGTTCGCAAGGTGTATGCGCCATAAACGGTGTCATCTTTATCTAATGATAAGTCCGGGGTGGGAGTAAGAAATACACAATCAGCATTGCAATGTTTTTCCAGCGTTTCAGTTATCCAGCGGTACTGATCGATGAAACCGTCGAGTGAGCATCCGCCTGCCTGGTCGTTAAGTCCATACATAATCAGTCCAAGATCAGGCTTGGCGGCAAGGTCACCCTCAATGGTGCGGACGGTGGCGTCAACAGAACGGCCGGAAAATCCGCGTTTCAATATTTCAATATTATTATTGCCGGTTGCGCGTTTTAACAGCATCGCCAGCATACCGCAGTAATCGCCGGTTTCAGTCACCGAGTCACCCATTATCAATAAAAGGTAGCGTTCTTTACTGAACAACTTTGATTTTGTACGACGCAAAACAGGGACATCTTTAGCATCAATAGTCGAGGGTGGGGTAATAGCAAGAAAACGCACTTCGGCAGGTTTTGCCAACTGGAGAGTAACGATATGTATTCCTTCTACTAATGGAGCAATGGATATCTTCGCGTCTGCAGTCGCAGTCGCTTTGCCATCGCTGGTTTTGCCCCAGCCATCGTCGGTGATGGTCTTTATCGAGAAAGCAACTTCTTTCCCGGCAAACGCGTCTGGCAATATAACCGTCGCCGTCCCGTCGGTAAAGGTATACGGCGATTCCATCCGCGGGGTGGGCAACGGTTTTGGCGCACCTGCCGCGAAAATTGGCATTGTCAGCATAGCTGTTAACAAAACTATTAAACTGTTTTTCATTTTTTTATTCCTTTTGTGTGTTTTATTTATATATTGATTTTGTACGGAACGCCGGGGACGGCGTTCCCTACAGTAAATATTTCTATATTTTAAAACGGTGCATCATCGGGACCGAAATCCATACTTTTATCAGGTTCCACCACGTTTAAATCACCCCATAGGCCGGGGGCTATTCTCGCTTCAAATGCGAGGTCGCTAACTATAGTTTGGGATTTGCCGGCCCAGTAGTAGCGGCTTACGGTTCGCATTCCGTTGCTGTCGCCGGCGAGAACGCCGATGTCGCCGCGGATTTTGCTGCCTACCGGCGGTGCTTTCACGCCGATTTCATCCCAGGGGATGGCCGCCATGATCACCCATTCATTATTATTCTCCGCTATCTTAGTCGCCACCTCTGCGCCTTTTATCTCTTTCAGGATATCTACCACGGTTTCGGTGATTGGCGAGATGATATGGACGCGTTTGTCATCCGGCACATCGGCAACCTGGAACCGGTACAGCATAACTACATTCTTGCCATTCACCTTGCTGATTAACAGCCGGATATCACCCTGGGCTGCTGTTTGCCGTTTCGGGTCAGCCTTCGGGTCCAACCCCAGACAGACATCAAGAGCGTCGCCATTTTTATACAAGTAATCCAGATTTTGTGCGCTATTTTTTAATGGCGAGTCATCAGATACCCGGACAGCAACATACAAATTATCTGAGTCAAAGGCAAATGCCCCCTGCATATCCGGTTCCCAGGCATTTTTAACAATATTCAGCCGTTCGTGAATAGTAATCAACAGGCTTTTCGGCCAATCTTCCAGCACACCGTTGACCACCAGCGGTTTATCCAGGAATGGTACAGAGGTGATTTTTGGCAATTCGCGCAACCGCGCCTGCATCACTCGCTGCTGTTCCCAATCCATCGTCTTTTCGATATCGGTTTTTGTCACCAGTTGTGTGCCATTAAGCCGTTTCATCGATTCCAGTCCATCGACACGTACCACGCTGTTATGGTTATGACCGGCGACGGCGTATATTTTACCATCATTCGCCTTGGTAACACTGCCAAAGAAATGCTCCTCGCCAACGTTCAGGTCGGAAAGGTCAGTCTTGCCCGGTTCCCATTCCGGCAAAGTCCAGAAGCGTTTGCCATAATTCAACGGTCCGCCGAATATACAGCCAGCCAGCAAACCGTCACTGGTGAAGGTGAACCAGTCGCCATGGTTGCCGTTAACCACAAATAGTTCTTCGCCGTTAATCTCAAAATGGCCATTGATATGGTTTTCACCTACCAATGTGCCGGGCGGGCGGTCATAACCGATTCTATGCGAACCGTGGACACCAGCATAATTATCTGGATATTCCCACAACACGGTTTTGCCATCAGGCGCATACATCTTATCACCCAGGACAAAGGTACGTCCGTCAGCGGTTGACCACGCCATGTCCAGGCCTTCCATTACCTGAGTATCTTCTATCTTATAGATAGGCGTTCCATCCGGTTTAAATCCACTGGGTCGCATCCTTTCACCGGCAAAATTTATCGCAAAATCGTCGCCGATTTTCGATGGCCAATATGTTCCTTTTAATTTATGTGTTGTAGATACCTGGACTTCATCTGCTTGTGGAATCGCGTCGCTGTTTGCATCCTGCCACAGGAAGCCATAATCGCCACGATTAAGTTTGCCATATGCCTTCTGCAACTCGGGGAATTGATTTATCGCCCCCCACCCCGCCAGGTTTCCCGCCATTATCATTGGAATCGCAATGCCATTTTTCTCAACACAAATCGTCGCCGCTATGCTGTGGTCAGGGTCACCGACCAGGTAGCGACGTCCCTTGATATACAATGGACGGTCAGGATTTGCACCCGGCACTGACAAACCGGGACGGAATAATATGCTATCCAACTTCCAGGTTCTATTTTTCCAATCCATGACAAATTTCATGCCATTATAATTCAATATATTCTTGTCACCCGGATCCAGCCATCCACCGCCACCATATTGAGTAGGACCAAGGAAATATTTCTCAATTTTTCCATCGTTACTCCAACGACTGATACGCTTTGGTTGTCCATCATAATCGGCTACCCAAACCTTGCCGTTTTTATCAACGGTAACCCCTTGCGGGTTGATGAATCGTGTCGGGTCCCAACTGCCAAGTTTAGTACCACCCGGTGTGCCAATGGTACGAACCAAAGCCCCAGTTTTTACATCAAATACTTTTACCACTTTAGGGCCGTTATCAACCGCGTACAACAATCCGCCAGCATCGAAAGTCATGCCTGCCAGACTGGTGATTTTATCTTTCGAAATTACTTCTTTGCGTTCACCGCCGGGCAGTGATACCGCAACAATTGCGCTGCCGTTTTGCGCGTAAAGTGTGCCATCTGGCGAGAATGCAATTAAGCCCGGATTCTTAAACTTCAAGTGGCTAATCAAGGTCGCTTTATCTTTTGCCGGGTCTTCCGGCAGTTTGTATATTGAAAGGCGGTCGTTAAGTTCCTGCGGTAATTCTGCTTCTTCGCCCAGATTGCTGTAAACCACGATATAATCGAATCCTGCCATGTGCGGTCCGGGAACCGGCACGCCGCGATTGCCCATGTAACTGGTATCGCCCTTCGGTGCTATGGCGCGAATACGCACCGCGCGGGTGGTAACATTTGCGGCAAAGTCGATGCTGCGCGCCATCGGAGTTTGCGGGTATGGCCCATTCATTTCCGCCTCGATGATTCCCACCTGCTTCCACGATGAACTGTCATCGGCAATTGCCGTCTGCGGGTCAATATCATCAGGACCAACCCAGTAATCAACAGCAGTTTTCGCCTCTGTCATGCCAACCATCGTCAGACCGCGCATACTGGTTGCTTCTTTCCAGGTTAACACACAACATGCCGGGTCATACGGACTGATTGGACGCGTCTTTGAATCGCGGGTTACCTGCCAACCGCCGTTGGCGTTCAATTTGCCATCGGTTATAGCTCTGGTTGCATCGGCAGCAACATCTTTGAACCGGTGGCTCATCACCATGGAATATTTTATCCGGTCAGCCTTAAATCTCAACGCGGTGGTGGTCAATCCCTTTTCAGTCAATGCTATTACTGGCTGGCCGGGTTTGCCTACTGCTGTCGTTAGCGGTGTCCAATCTTCCTCACTTAATGCGCCTTCATCAAATACATCTTCGCCTTCATCACCCGGTTCCTGGTTATCTATCGCTCCCGGAAGTTTTTTACCCGGTTTCAATGCGTATACCTTTACATTAGTATCCTGTACCAACACAGTGCCAATGGGAACGGGTTGTTTGAATGTTACCGTCATCGTTCCGGTCAGCGGTCCGTTTTTCGGTGCCCCTCCCCAACTGTTATTTATGCAACTGGCGGCGGCACCATCAAGAAATGTTGAATGAAACTGTTGAACTTCGTCATATTCACCCTCGCGATAGGCATCACGACCGGGACGGACTCTGCGTACTACCGGCATACATTTCATCAAATCAAGGTCGCCAGGGGTGAAGGTGGATTGTATCCATGATACCGCCGGCGCGTTATATGCCAGATACATCTTGCCATCTCGCACGGCGGCACCACTGATGTTTTCTCCCCAGCCTGACCCGGGACCGGGCAACTCACGGGTGTAGGTAA
>JBIJDE010000486.1:0-3945 GCA_044344305.1 Armatimonadota bacterium | reverse complement strand
TCCAATGGGTGGCACAACATCTGCTGGTGTTATGAGCAAACCTGCGCCTCCGCTGATACCTCCAACGGTACTGCCATCATTAACACCGCCTGCTACATTGAGTTCTAAATATGACCCATTCACCGGTGGACCAGTTCCTCCAAAACCTCCAAAACCACCAAAACCACCAAAATTATGGATAGAACCTAAATACCAGAAAATTTATGATGGAATTATGGATAAATCAATAAAGACCAATAGCGCAAATGTCAGTGAAGGGGAAATATATATTGCTTATATTCCTTTTGTGCATAATTCATCATTAAAAGCAACGCCTTATGTGCCGGTTCCTCGCAAAGAAGAAAATATTGAAGTTCAACCGGGTAGAAATGCCGGATATGTATATTCGGAAGGTGGTAAGGTGTATGCAATATTTGAAGACCAGACCCATACACAGAAACCAGTTTCTGTCGGTGATCAATTAAATGGTTTAACAGTTAAAGCTATCAGTTATAATTCTTTGACTTTAACAGATGGTATTCGAGATTTTCAGTTGAAAATGCAGCCGATTGATAGTTTCCAATGGGGTGCACAGGCCAATATAGAAGCTGATCCAAATTTACCGGTAAATTCTCCACCACGCTGGGGAAATCGGTGAAACTTAAATAGTACCCATTTCGTATAATATTAGTGACGCTATTTATTAGCGGCTAAAGGAAATAAGATGATGAAAAACAATTTTTTAAAGGTTGGTTTAGTATTAGCAATATTATCTATTGCTGGTGCAGCATATCCGCAAATAACAACTAATGGCACTGCTGTTTCTATGGCTATTCGTGATGTCGATATGTTAGTTGTCTTAAATACAATGTTCCTTTCTACAAATGATCTTTACCGAGTCAAATATGAAGAGAGCGCAGCTCCTTTCCTGGCCGGCAGAGTAGCACGTATGGATGTTAAGGGAATGCCGTTTGATATAACCTTAAGAAAAGTCTTTGATGATTCATCTGTTCCTTTAGATTTCACCAAGGCACCTGGTAGCAATGGCTCAACAATTTATTCTATTTTCGCTAAAGCGGGTGCTACTTTTAATATCCCCAATCCTCCTGCGGGAATGGATCCGTTAAATCAGCCACCAAGACAAAATAATAATGGTGCAGCCGCACCTGCACCTAAAAGAAATCCGCTACAGCCAGATCCGCCAGTTGCATTTGACTTGCAGCCATACACCGATGACCCTGTTGTAGGTCCTAATCCCGGTCCTGTTGGACCAGGTGGCGGTGGACCAATTGATAACGGTGGTGGTGAACTTGCCGATCCGGTTATCGTTGACCCTACTATGGATCCAGTTGACAACAACGGTGGTGGCGCAATAGATGACCCGGATAATGGATTTATGCCGGAACCAGAGAAGAAAAATGGTAATTCAGGTTCGACATCAGTAACCAAGCCGGCATCGTCAGAATATTTTGTCCGTGTAATTCCTGTTACTAAAATGAGCTTGGCAGCGTTGGCATTGTCATTAGGTGTAAAGACATCGAATGTTAATGATTCTCGTGCAAATTCTGGATCTACCGACTGGTGGGCTGGTAGTGGTTCAACTTCGACTTCAGCATTGACGCCGACTACTGGCACCGGAGTATCAACCGGATATGGTACGCAACCGTATGGTACACAACAGTATGGTACTCAGCAATATGGCAATCAACAATTTGGCAATCAACAATATGGTAATCAGCAATATGGTAATCAGCAATTTGGCAATCAACAATATGGTAATCAGCCGTATGGTACACAACAAGGTTATGGCACAGCCAGCACAATGTTCGGTTCAGGTACAACAACTCCACAGACAGATTTAGCCCGTTTAGGATCTCTTTATCAGGCTGTTGATTATGATTATCAGTTGTTATTAACTCAGGCATTCACTTTGAATATGTCAAAGAATCCTGGCATTTCCTCTGCAATGCGAACTTTGCAAAATAAGCATGACAGGTTAGCTACCGACATTAAGGATCAGTGGAGAGTATCAGATAATAAAGGTATCAGTCAAATGCAAGCTCGCTTAATGTCAATTCAAACAGATATTGATACTATTCGCGCCATGGATACTTCATTGGCAAACCCAATGGCACAACAAATGAATGTGAATCAAACTCCACAGTATGATTCCAATGGCAACCTGATTACACCTACAAATGGTTCAAATATTAATACCCAGTTGCAAGCAGTACAGACCGCTTATACACAAGCGACAACTCAATTTGCAAATAATTCTCGTTATCGCACTCAGTTGAATAAAGTAAAAACATATATCAACTCAGCCCAAAATTCAATAATCAATAATGCCGGTAAAAAGGCCACTAACACCCAGGCTACCGCAGCGTTACAGACCGCTGCTGATATTCTCACAGCATTAGGTGTAACAGTCGACCTTGGAATCACCAAAACTCCCACAAATCCGATGTTAACAGCTTTGAACCCGGCGTTAAATCAGCAAAATGGATATAACAATGGGTACAACCAGAATGGCTATAATCAAAACGGTTATAACAATAACAATGGTTACAACCAGAACGGCTATAACAACAATAATGGCTATAATCAAAATGGTTATAACAATAATAACGGGTACAACAACAACAACGGTTATAATAACAATAATGGATACAACAATAACAACGGTTATAATAACAACAATGGTAACAATAATAATAACTTCCAGACCCAGTTTACTCAGTTAGAAACACAATATAATACATTGCGTACATCAGCAAATAGCACTACTTTAACTGCGGCTCAAACAACTGCGTTAAACAGTATTTTGACAGATGTAAACAATTTGAGAAATTTAGTTAACAATCAAAATTATGTTAACAATCAAAATAACTTCAACTCACTTACTAACAGTTTGAATAATTTGACCACTAAGATAAATAATTATCAAACCACATATAATGTCAATGGTGGTGGAACAACATCAACTACGGAATTAGAAGCCATTCAAACTGAATTAGCCACAGCAAATACAGATATGCAGGGGATTGACGACGCTATTCGTAATTTTAACGCAACAAAGTTCACGAAAATTCCTGCTATTTTGTCCAGCTTGAATACTACAAGAAATACATTGAATCAAGTGCAGGTTGACTTGATGAATACAAACGTAAATTTATCAAGTGTAAGAACCAGAGTGAATACTCAGATAAAAAGTCGCATAATATCGATGAAGCAAGATGTTTATCGCGTTCAACAAGATGTTATGACTTTTGCAACAAATCAACTATCGACACTGAAAACATTGGTTAATAATTCTGTTGATGTGGTTAGAAATCAATATTCTGGTCAGGTAGATACTCATAATTCTGACCTTAATGACATTCGATCAGATTTTAATAATAACACTTACATTCGTGATGCAGCTAATCAAAATGATTGGGCAACTCGAATTGTAACCCTGATGGATTCGATTGAAGCAACCAGAGTTAATGTGCAAACGGCAATTAACAATAACAAATAAAAAATATTTTAAAAAAATATATAAAATACCCGCAGGATTACCCCCTGCGGGTTGCGTTGTAGTGACATAATGCGCTATATTTAATATAATGAACTCGACTGCAGGAGCAATCAAGACATCAATCTTTGTGGTTCCTTTAATGGAAAGGGGAAAAACGCATGCGGAAAGCATCTTTGCTGAAATTGTCCCGAGTGAAATATCTTCGCGGGATTATCGCTGGTGTATTATTACTTGTTGTTTCTACTATCAGTTTTGCTGTTGGTAAACAAATTACTTTCAATAGTACTGGCCTGTTATCTGTATTGGTCCAGTCATTAAATGAATTTGCACGCCAGGATCAAAAAAATATTGTGCTCAGGTCAGATACTGACCCTAATCTAACTGTAAATCTAACCGGTACCTTGGATGATATTATTAGCAGATTAGCAAGTCAAGCAGAAATGTCG
>JBIJDE010000485.1:0-3949 GCA_044344305.1 Armatimonadota bacterium | reverse complement strand
CTCCCACAGCGGGAACCGCGACTATTGATGGCATTGATTTAATATCCAACCCCGATGAAATGCGTGGAAAAATCGGCTATATGCCAGATTATTTCGGCATTTATGATGATGTAAAATCATGGGAATATCTCGATTTTTTTGCCGCTGCCTATAAAATCCCATCCAAAACCCGTCCGGGATTAATTAACGATGTGCTGGAATTGACCGACTTGACGGTGAAGAAAGACGCCTATGTAAACTCGCTGTCACGCGGTATGAAACAGCGACTTTGTCTGGCGAAAACGCTGCTTCACGACCCGAAACTGCTACTGCTGGATGAACCGGCGTCCGGCCTTGACCCACGTGCCAGAATCGAACTGAAAGAGTTGCTGAAAGAACTCAGCAATATGGGCAAAACCATCCTCATTTCATCCCACATCCTGCCGGAGTTGGCGGATTTCTGTAACAAAGTAGGCATCATCGAGAAAGGCAACCTGCTGTTAAACGGCGGCATGGACGAAATATTGGCGCAGATTAATGGCGGAAAATGCAACATGGTACGATTTGCCGATGGTGAAGATTTGGGAAAAGCAATGGCAATAATCCTGGAAATAGAAGGCGTCGCAAAGGCGGACGAATACGACGGACAACTGCAAATAACATTCGACCATGCCCAGGTAGCACCATATCAACTGCTGAACGCCCTGGTATTCGCCGGCTGCCGAGTAGAATCTTTCACTGAAAGCAAACTCGACCTGGAAGACTTGTTTATGTCAGTAACCAAGGGGCTGGTGCAGTAGGGGAATTACGAATTATTAATTACGAATTACGAATTACGAATTTAATTCACATCGATGGACAGGATGGATAGGATATGTTTTGCTTCGCAAAATAAAATCTTGTAAATCATGTTAATCTTGTCTAAACAAAATTCCGAATATCTTTTCGAATAGATGTAATTTTCAAATTAAAACCAGCCCCAGAGGGGCGACATGTTAATAGCAAATAGTGTTTTACAAAAGTTTTCAAGCCCCAGCGGGGCGACATGTAAAAGGCTAATGAAAAGTTTGGTTATAATTTTGTATTAACATGGATGGGAAGGATATTCATGGGTTGCTTCAGGTAAAATGCCAGCTTTTGGGGAGCCGGGCTGCGACCCTGTTCCAAACTGTGACTACACCATGAAGTGATATTGATTATTTGAAAAAGTCCTGTTTCTTATAACTTTTAGCTGTAAAAAGAGTAATGTTATAAAATTTCTGTCACAGTTTGGAAAGGGGTGAAGCCCGGCTTCCCTCAAAACAGCTGTCACTTTACATAAATAAACAGGATAGACAAGATTATTAATCCTGCCTATCCTGCCCATCCATGTTAATACCTAATTAATTAAATGCTTCCTGTTGTCTTGCCCCATCGGGTTTAATTTGCCAATTCCACTCTTCTCTCTTCTCTACTCCGGTACTGCCAGTCTGGCGATGAAGGCGAGAAAATCTCCTAATTGACGGTGGGGGCAACTATCGGCCGTTTTCAATGCTTCTTCTCTAAGTTTTTTGCGGAGTGCGGTTGCTTTTTTAAATGCACCGGAATCATTATATAATGCTCTTGCTAATTTGACGGCCTTTTCGGGGTCTTCTTCATTTTTGATAATATCCATTTTACTGATGGACTGTTCATCTTCCAGTGCAAAGGCGGTCAATATTGTTGGTTTTGATATTTGCAGTTCCCGTGCCAGTGCGGTGGTATTTTTCATGTCTTGCCATTCACTCATATCATCGTGGAGTTGAAAGGCCTCGCCCAGATAAAGGGAGAAACGATGAAGAGAATCGATTGGAAGCTCTGCTGATGCTGCTCTGGCACCGGTATAAACCGCGGCAAAAAAAGCTGGAGAACTTTTACCGGCATATATTTTCAGCACCTCACCCGGCAATAATTTTGCTGATGTCGCCGCTAACTCTGCGCCTTGTCCGCGACACAGGCTAAGGTGTGCCGTCGTTAATTCTGCCAGAATATCTGCTACGCATTCCGCACCCAGGGTGTTACGACATTGCGTAATTAGATTGTAACCGTATCCGATAAGATAATCACCGATATTAACCGCTGGACCGATTCCGAATAGATTATGGAGCGTCTGGTTTTCCCCACGCTTAAGATCACCATCTTCAATGTCATCATGTATTAATGATGATTTGTGCATTATCTCTATTGCAATAGCCAATTTTTTCACGCAAGACGGAATGTTTACACTGGAATTTAATGCGTTGTCGCCAAACTGCATGGTTGCGTATGCTGCCAGGGTAATGAAAGGACGCAGTCTTTTACCATCCTGCAACACCCATTTTATCCCTTCATTAACGGTAAAGTTTGTTGAATTAATATCCGGCAATAATTGCGAGAACTCTTCATTCGTGAATATCCCATGAGTTCTTCGCAGCAATGGCAGATAGGTTAACGAAGGTTTTCCTTCATCATTATTATATTTGGTTAACAGTGTATTTAACTCTTCAGTATCAATTGTGGTGTTAATACAGCCATCATTGAGCAATGGGACGGCAATATTAGGTATCCCGGTTTCACGGATTCTCTGGTGTGACTTTTCTAACGAATCAAGGCAGGCAGTGCCGAAAACAGCATCAGCTTCTCCACTGAGTATCTTCATTAATACCGCGGATGTTCCTTCAG
This sequence comes from Armatimonadota bacterium, assembly GCA_044344305.1. Lineage (GTDB taxonomy): Bacteria > Armatimonadota > Hebobacteria > CAIYQO01 > CAIYQO01 > JBAXQQ01. The sequence goes on along the minus strand of JBIJDE010000485.1, from coordinate 1,291 downwards.
CAATGACAACCTGGTAACCAAGTGCAATAGCTTGCGATCGCAACGCGGCAATGTCGCAACTGCCACAACCGGCACAATTTAAACCTTCGCTGTCATAAGTGCCACAGCATTCAGTCGCATTGCGCAAACAATGCGGCAATAATAATATTCTTCGGTCAAAAGGAATACGGACGAATGCATCGTGCCAGAAGGCATTGTGAATGGCAACCATGGTGAATCCGGTAAATTCATTTGATAGTTGTAATCTTTTTAAAATTGCTTCTGACATCTTAGTCAATTCTTCAAAAGAAAGTGGAGTCACATCTACCCGCGCTGATAATTCTTCCTTTGCAGTTCTGCGAATTAATTCACGGGTGCAAGGATCAACGGGAACAGCTTTTATTAATTCTTGTTCAATTGCCATAATAAAATTCTTTTCTGGGCTGTATGATGTATATTATACAAAACAGAGCATCTAAAAGGCGCATTTTCGCGAGCTAATTTCTACTTTTTATAGCTTCACCGGCCAAATATAATGAACCTGACACGCAAATGACCGAACTTGTTGCGAAATCTGTCGCGATTTTTATAGCATCATCATAATTTCGCGCTATTTCAGCAGGGAAACCACATTTCAAAGCTTCATCCTGTAATAATAGCGGGTTCATGGCACGCGGATTGTCAGCGGCAGTGAATATTATCTTTTTCGCTATGGAACAATATTGCGCTATCATATTCTTCCATTCTTTTTCCCGTGCAAAACCTAAAATGAATATCAGTTCTTTATCATTATATATATGCTGTAAATATTCGATTAATAATGATGTCGACAGCGGTTCATGAGCACCGTCAATAATTATTGGCGGGTTTTCGCCTATTTGCTGTAATCTCCCCGGCCAATTGGTTGATGATAGACCGCAACCTACCGACCCGGTGGAAAATTTCCAACCCTTCATACGCAGTCGGTCTATTATACCGATTGCCACCGCTGCATTAATTTGCTGGTGATTTCCGTTAAGTGATAGATATAAATGATTATACTCGGCGATAGGTGTAGATATATTCAGCATGTCATCATCGTTCGTGATGGTAATGTCTCTGCCCACCAGCCATAAATCAGTATTATTATCAGCACACTTAGTTTCAATAACGGCTAACGCTTCTGATGGTTGAGTTGCACAAATAACAGGAACGCCATCCTTTATTATACCGGCTTTTTCCCCGGCTATCTTATCTATGCTGTTGCCAAGTTCATCTGTGTGGTCGAGTGCCAGGGTGGTGATAGCTGTTACGATTGGTTTACAAATATTGG
>JBIJDE010000484.1:0-3952 GCA_044344305.1 Armatimonadota bacterium | reverse complement strand
GGTCGTATTGTGCTGTCGCACCGCGAAAGAATGTTGGTTGTTTGCCGGTAATTTGTTTTATTAATTTACCGGCAGTTAATACTTCATTCTTAACTTCCGGGACTGATTTACATGCTTTTATGTGATAAATGCTTTTACCGGTAGTTGAACAAATAATATGGTTTTCACCATGATTCTCAATATCAAATTGCTTCATTGTCGCTAATTTTTTCGCGGTATTTTTATTTGCATCAATCCAAATCTTCGTCATGAATAATGTCGCCGGTATTTTTTCTTTTATAAGTGTTGATATCAATTTATCATCATAACTTGATTTGTTTGTCATTCCCCGACAAAAATCAATGGTCAAAGCAACTTCTTTCTTGTTTGTCGAAAAACGCTGTACAACGCCAGGCCATACTTCTTTCAAGCTGTTATCATCTTTCATGACACCTGCAGTAGTGAATAACAAGATAGGGATTAATAAAAAGTAAAAATATTTCATAGTGGATTTATTTTACGTGAATAAGATGCCAATATCAATAGTTGATAAATTTTTATCATCAGAAAAACTACCGGGTACAGCCACGCATTCTGGTTCTACTAATATTTATCATTAGACTAAATTTTCAGAATGCAAGGCAGCCCCCTACCACTGCCGCACTTTTTTATTGCCAGCAAAATTAAATTTCTACAATTTTATAAGCCGGTAATATGAAAAATATCGGTTGTGTTAGGGGACTGGGTTAAATCCGGTAAGTTTAGTCCATGTAATAAAACAAGTGGTTGCCCGGATTTTTGCCTGTCCCCGGCAATATCTCTGTCAAAAAAACAAAAAGCAAGTAGTTTCAAAATACAAATAAAATGGTATAATTTTGCCAACAGTAATGCCAGTTTTCGATAGACGGCGGGGTGCGTCCCAGCCGAACCAGCCAGCGCAGCAGAATATCCTGAAGAGCGGCGGGAAACTGAAAGACGGCAGTCCCTGTTAAAAGGAGAAAATATGGCTGCAAATGCAAATGCGAAATTTCGCGTCCTCGTGAGTGACCCCGTCTCTGAAGACGGTATCCGTGCCCTTCTTGATGACCCCAATGTTGAGGTTGTTATCAAAACCGACCACACACCTGAAGAATTAGCCGAAAATATCGGTAATTTTGATGGTCTGATTATCCGCAGTCAAACCCGCGTGACCGCAGAAATATTACAGAGAGCAGACAAGCTGAAAGTAATTGGACGCGCAGGGGTAGGGGTGGACAATGTTGATGTTCCCGCTGCGACACAGAAAGGTGTGGTTGTACTGAACTCCCCGGAAGGCAATACCATGGCTGCCACCGAGCATACCTGGGCATTGCTGCTGTCATTAGCACGTAAAGTAGCACAGGCTGATGCCACCATGCGGCTTGGGAAATGGGATAGAAAATCATTCACCGGTGCAGAATTATATGGCAAAACCCTTGGCGTTATCGGCCTTGGCAAGATTGGCGGTGCTGTAGCACGCCGCGGCCAGGGATTTGAAATGGAAGTAGTCGCGTTTGACCCGTTCGTAACACAGGAACACGCAACACGTCTGGGAATTAAATTATTGCCATTAGATGAATTAGTAAAGGTTGCCGACTTCATTACTGTCCATGTGCCAAAGACCAAAGATACCGCAGATATGATTAATACAGAGCGGTTGGCGATGATGAAACCATCTGCACGATTAATCAACTGTGCCCGTGGTGGGGTAGTAAACGAATCTGCACTCGCTGAAGCAGTGAAAAATGGCGTAATTGCCGGGGCAGCCGTTGATGTATTTTCTGTTGAACCTCCAACAGATGATAACCCGCTTATTATTGCATCAAAAGAAGGTTGCAAAAACCTGCTGTTAACCCCTCATCTTGGCGCATCAACAGAAGAAGCGCAGATTAAGGTAGCGGTTGACGTATCCGAACAGATTCGTGATTATTTTGCGGGCATTCCTGCTCGCAGCGCGGTGAATATGCCGGCATTGGCACCGGAAGTATTGGCGGCTATCAAGCCATACATTAATCTGGCAACCCAACTGGGTAAGTTTGCCGGGCAACTATATGAAGGCGCAGTGGAAAAAATTGAGATAGTATTCAGCGGCGAAGTAACTAATGAAAACACCTCGCCATTAATACCGGCTTTATTACAGGGATTATTCACGCCAGTGCTGGGGAATAGCATAAATTCAGTTAATGCCCGATTGATTGCCGAACAGCGTGGTGTGGAAATTACCGAAGTGAAAAGTAATCAAGTTTCTGGTTATGCCTCTTTGATTACAGTTACTGTATTTACTAATAATGGTCAGCGCAAAGTAGCCGGTACATTATTTGGCAGTGATAACCCGCGAATAGTTCGTGTTGATGATTACTGGGTAGAGATGGCTGCCGCAGGTTTGTTTATCGTCGCTTATCATAAAGATAAACCTGGTATGATCGGTTCAGTGGGACAAATACTGGGTGCTCATGACATAAACATTGCAGGTATGCAGGTAGGTCGTGTATTGCCACGTGGTACCGCGGTAATGGTGCTGTCAGTTGATGAAAGTCCAACCGATAAAGTATTAGAAAAATTGAATGCTATAGAAGGAATTGAAAAAGCGGTAATTATAGAATTATAATATTGGGAACTTTTTTTGAAATAAAAATAGGGGCAAAATTAACGAAAATCTAAAATAGATGCATGTTTTTGTCCCTATTGATTTAAATTCATTGACTCCCAATGGTTACCGCGTTACAATAAGAATGTTATGCAGATGAATTCACCTATAATATCCGGACGTTTTATTGCTGTTGAGGGTGTGGATGGCGGCGGTAAATCCACACAGGCTGAAATATTAGCAAAATGGCTTAATGAAAACGGACTGGAAACAATAATAACACGTGAGCCAGGCGGAACATTGCTTGGTGAAAAATTACGCAACTTAATTATGGATGCTGAATTAAGGTGTGATAAACGCGCCGAATTACTCATGATACTTGCAGCAAGAGCCCAGCATGTGCATGAAAAAATTATGCCGGCATTAAAACGAGGAATAAATGTAATTTGCGATCGCTTTACATTATCTTCCCTGGCATATCAGGGATATGGTCGTGGACTTACCATTGATGAAATATCTTCCGCTGATAGATTCGCCACCGCAGGATTAGCACCACATTTTACCATCGTGCTTGATTTGGCAATCGAAACGGTAATTTCACGAATCGGTGAACGTAATGACCGCTTCGAGGGAGAAGGTGTAGAGTTTTTATCACGAATATCTGAAGGTTATCGGGACCTGGCGATTAAAAGATTTAACACGGTATTAATTAACGGTGATGCTCCTATAGATGAAGTGGCGACTTGTATACGTGGTATTGTATGCAGTCATTTTGGATGGGGAAAGGTGGTGTAGTATGAAATTAGTAATGGCTATTATCCATGAGAAAGATCAGCGAAGTTTGCAGGATAATCTGCTCGAAAATAATTATCAATTTACCAATGTTGCCAGTACCGGCGGTTTCTTGCGTGAAGGCAATGTTACGTTGATGATTGGCGTAGACGAAGAACAAGTCGAAGGCGTAATAGAGATAATTCGCGAGAGTTGTCGCGCCCGCGAACAATATGTAAATGTTATGCCGGCTGCAATGGATACAATGGGCTCGGTAATCAGCAACCCGATAAAAGTATCAATCGGCGGAGCAACAGTATTCGTCCTTGATGTAGAGAGATTCGAGAAGGTATAACTTTTGTAGTTAAACACAAAGAACGCAAGAGAGCAAATTTATTTGTATCTCATTGCGTTTTTTTGTGTTTAATTATTCAAATTCGATAACCAACGTGGGTTACACCCACAACCCAATTTTATTTGAATAGTTTAAGCCACATGGATATCCTCTGTGTTACTTTGCGTTGTCCTTTGCGTACTCTGTGTTAAAATAAAAACTTTCATCAATATGTTATCCCCTAACTTAACCGCAGAGTTACA
>JBIJDE010000482.1:0-3962 GCA_044344305.1 Armatimonadota bacterium | reverse complement strand
CAAACTTTAATTGGCATTTAATCCTCCCTTATTTTCTATGATTATACACATCAAGAAAAATAGTAATTGACATTTTATTGGTTATATTTAAACTTTTATCGGATTTTAACAAATTTAAGAATTAAATAATTATGATTTTTTGTCAGATTGTTTTTTAATACGGTATTTATTGGGAGACATACCAGTTATGTCATGAAATAATCTATCAAAATGTGCAAGATGAGTAAAACCTGTGCGAATAGAAATATCAGTTATTGATAAATCTGTTTCTTCCAACAATGCCATCGCCTGATTTAAGCGAAGTCCTATAATATATTTTTTAGGTGAAACGCCTGTTAAATTAGTAAATAATTCAGAAAAATGAGCACGAGATAAAGACGTTTTTTGAGCTAAATCAGATATTGTAATATGGTCAAGGAAATGTCTATCTATCCAACCACGAGTATTAAGAAGGCGCATCATGGTTGAGTCTGATGATAAATCAACTGATTTTGTATTTAACAATCTGACAACCATCACTGACAGAAGTTGGCTTACAGCATTAAATAATGGTACTCTCCATTCGTTGTTTCTGGCATATTCTGCGAGGCATTGCTCATATATTTCTTGCATTGAACGGAAAACATGATTATCATCAGTCCATCGAACTGGTATCGAAGAATCATGCCCGGTCGCCAATTTCCTTACTAATGGAGTTGGCTGCATTACATTGCTTAATCGCGCAAACACTGAAGGATGAATATAAAATCCATGTAAAGTAATAAAGTTATCAGCACCGGATAAACTGTGTTCACAACCTGATGGTATAAATAATATTTGACCGCTATGTACTGAAATAGTTTTCTTGTCAGGTCCATAAGTATAATGGCCGACTCCTTTTATAATAATATTAATTTCATGGTCTACATGATTATGTGAAAAATCCATACAATGTGTCCAATATGGGATATGAATATTTTCACGGTTTGTTATAGCTGTTGTGTTCTTATCTTTGCTATAATCAAGCATATATAACAATAATCCAGTATCTGCAGGAGTTACCCGCGGCATTGTAACCATAATTAAATTATAGAAAAAACAGAAGAAAATTGAAAGAGAAATTTGAAATAATGTATTTATAACCCCCTGCCCTATCTAAAAAAACTTGTATTTATTCATTTTTAGCAATAAATTACTAAAAAAAATGATTTTCTGTGCTAAACTATTGCATAACAAATGAAATTTATGTATACTTTATCGCGTTGTGCCCGATAAAACAACGGGCGATATTAAAAAGGAGAAATCTTTACCATGGCTACACGTTGTGAAATTTGCGGCAAAGGAACACAGGCGGGCTACAGCGTCAGCCACTCACATATCCGGACCAGACGCACCTGGAAACCAAACATCCAGCAAGTTCGCGTCCGTAACGAGAAGGGCACACCCAGTCGCGTAAATGTATGTACAGGTTGTTTAAAAGCAAATAAAGTAATTAAATCATATTAATAACCTGAAAATTTAGTTTTTAATACCGGCTTTTTATAAGCCGGTATTTTTTTGTTTAAAATTATTGAATTATGGATATATATAAATAGACTTGACAAGAAATGACTCAAGTCATATAATACAAATGCAAACAACTGCTAAAAGCAGATATTTGGAGGAAATCAAAAATGGGTAAAGTTATCGGAATCGACCTCGGAACAACAAACTCCGTTGTTGCTGTCATGGAAGGTGGTGAATCAACCGTAATTACAAATGCAGAAGGTAGTCGGTTAACCCCTTCCGTTGTAGCGTTTACTAAAAGTGGCGAGAGGTTAGTCGGTCAGACTGCTAAACGCCAGGCTACAATTAATCCTGAGAATACAGTATTCTCGATTAAACGCTTTGTAGGGCGAAGATTTGACGAAGTAAGTAGTGAGCGCGGAATGGTACCTTATAAGGTTATATCTGGAGCAAGCGGTGCTGTATCCGTTGAAGTCCAAGGTAAAACTTATACACCAGAAGAAATATCAGCAATGATTCTGCAAAAATTAAAAGCAGATGCGGAGACTTATCTGGGTGAAAAAGTTGATTCTGCTGTAATTACAGTACCGGCATATTTCAACGATGCTCAACGAAATGCTACCAAGGTTGCTGGAGAAATCGCCGGCTTGAAAGTATTACGTATTATAAATGAACCTACGGCTGCTTCACTTGCATATGGTCTTGATAGAAAGAAAGATGAAACAATTCTTGTTTGGGACCTTGGGGGCGGTACATTTGATGTCTCGGTTCTTGACGTTGGTGATGGTGTATTTGAAGTTAAATCTACAAATGGTGATACTCATTTAGGTGGAGATGACTGGGATGAGAAGTTAGTACATTGGATGGCTGACGAGTTTAAAAAAGAGCAAGGTATAGATTTACGTCAAGATCGTCAAGCATTGCAGAGATTACGTGAAGCAGCAGAAAAAGCTAAAATTGAATTATCAAGTATGGTTCAGACTAATATCAATCTTCCTTATGTGACCGCTGACCAGAATGGACCAAAACACCTTGACATGACAATTACACGTGCAAAATTTGAAGAATTATGCCAGGATTTAATTGATCGTATGGTTGCTCCATTCCATAATGCTGTAAAAGATGCCGGACTAAGCGTTACAGATCTTGACGAGATTATAATGGTAGGTGGTTCGACACGTATGCCAATGGTAGTGGAATTAGCAAGAAAATTAGCCGGCAAAGAACCTCATCGTGGTGTAAATCCTGATGAAGTTGTCGCTGTTGGCGCTGCAGTTCAAGGTTCAGTTCTTGCTGGTGAACGAACTGATATCGTTTTATTAGATGTTACCCCGTTATCTTTAGGTATTGAAACTGCCGGTGGCATATTTACTAAAATGATTGAAAGAAATACTACTATTCCTACCCGCAAAACAGAAACATATACCACTTATGCTGATTATCAGACAGCTGTAACAATCATGGTATATCAGGGTGAACGTGAAATGGCAAGAGAAAATCGACTGCTTGGACAGTTTGACCTTACTGGCCTTCCTTCTGCCCCACGTGGTGTTCCAAAGATTGAAGTTACATTCGATATAGATGCAAATGGTATTGTGAATGTTAGTGCTAAAGATCAAGCTACAAATCGACAGCAAAGTATAACTATCACTGGAGCAGGAACATTAGATAAGAGTGAAGTCGAAAGAATGGTTGATGAAGCTAAGGCACATGCTGAAGATGACAAAAGAAAACGCGAGTTAGCAGAAACAAGAAATATGGCTGATACATTAATTTATCAATCAGAAAAACAAATAACAGATTTGGGAGAAAAAATTACAGCTGATGAAAAAACTACTGTTGAAGCCGCTATTAAAGCATTGAAAGATGTAGCAACTGGTGAAGATGTATCAATAATTAAAGCTGAAATTGAAAATCTGCAAAAGGCGATGTCTCCGATAGCTCAACGAATCTATGAGGCTACCGCTGCAGAAACTCCCGGTGCTGAAGCAACTGGTGATACATCAACACAAGATAAAAATACGGGTGATGATGTAATTGATGCTGAATTCAAAGAAAATAAATAATTATTTCTAAAAGGAGACGACGATGGCAGTTAAAGATTATTATAAAATTTTAGGTGTCCCCAAAAATGCGCCTGATAAAGATATCAAATCTGCTTATCGTCGTCTTGCCCGTAAGCATCATCCTGATGTTAATCCCGGTAATAAAAGTTCAGAAGATAGATTTAAAGAAATTGCTGAAGCTTATGAAATATTATCAGATTCAGAGATGAGAAAAAAATATGACCAGTATGGTCACCTTGGCGATGGTTGGAAAAATGCAGCGGACGCAGGTTACAATTTTAACCCGAGTGGTACTGGTAGATCTGGTAGTAGTCAACAGAGAACTTCAGAAGGTTTTAATTTTAATGCAGGTGGATTTGGTGATATATTAAGCGATCTTTTAGGTGGAGGCGGCCATACACAATCCAGACG
>JBIJDE010000078.1:0-13624 GCA_044344305.1 Armatimonadota bacterium | reverse complement strand
ATGATTGACATGATTTTTGGCTTTGCCAATAAGTTTAATCTTGAAAATCATGTCTAAAATTGATTTTATTCAACCACCAATACATCATGAATTTCCAGTCGGTTTATCACCATGTATGCGGTATCTGTAATAAATGTAAACGGCACTTTTTTGCCGGATGGCTGGCTTGTAATGCTTTTAGGTTTTTTGCCAGTGCGAATAGATACTTTCAACGGACCAAGCGGCGGTATTTCATCATAAATATAAATCCCCGGGTCGTGGTGTGGGCCGGCGGTATTGACCAGGTTCACCGCTAATTTATCGTCTTTGCGGGTCACCACCACATCGACATAGTGCGAACCGGTGACGGTTGCAATGGGGTTGGGGAATATCTCTTTCACAATCGCGCCGATGAAATCGCGTAATACACTGATACGGCATTTGCGATAACGTTCACCGACATTAATCAACGTCGCCGCAATGGTTCCTTTACCCATTTGTGTAATTACCGCTGCCGGGACAGATGTATCGCTAAAATCATCTTTCTCATACATTTTGCCAAACGGTTTCGCTTTTTTACCTAATTTAACATTCTGGCATAATCCAGCGACGCCACCCAGCCAACCGTTGTGTTCAATCCACTTTTTGGCATCCTTCGCTTCATCCAATAGTGTGATGTCTAACTCTTTTTCAAACAGCGCGGCTGATTTGGGGCCTATCAGCAGTAAATTACCGCCATTTTTCACATATTCGCGCAGTTCCGCGGTAAATTCCTGCGACAGGTATTCCCATTCTGGAACTATTATCAGCGGGTATTCGCTCATCTTACCGGTCAGGCTGTGTTCCATCAATATATCCACCGACTGTTGGTTATCCAACAATGCGTTGAGTATGCCGGATATGGCGACTACCTCGCCGTTAAATGGCGCGAAAAGTTTCTGTACCTTCTTATAGTATGCATCGGTAGAATATAACAGCGCAATCTGTGCCACTGTTTCCGCCTGGTGGCAAACCTGCTGGCGCGCGCGGCAGAACTTCGCCGTATCCGCCATCAGTTTCATCGTCCATTCAAATATTGACGCGTCGCGTTTCTGTTTAAAATAAGCCTGAAAACCGCCGCCCATTGCCAGCACCATGGCGGCTTCCTGTTGCAATTGCACTACCGACTTGGTGCTGCGGCACTGGTCTTCCCAGCGGCTGCTGAATGCCCACGCCATCAAATCCCACGGTTTCCCCTGTTTCGCGATACAGCGCGACTCGAACCGCGCAACATTTACGCTGTCCTGCAGCGGATAATCGCCGCTGATGAAATCAACATCGGCGCACACCTTTTCCGGCATCAGCGATGTGAATGCCCAATTGCTGGCGACCTGAAAATCGGGGTCGAACTGATGAATGGAATCAACATAATGGCGCAGGTAGCGGCGGAATCCCTCGCGGCAAAACTCCTGGTATTCCCAGTAATGCGGGTCTTCCGGCTTGCGCGGTATCTCGGTTATTCCAGTTTCGGCGGTGAACAGCGACATCACTTTTTTGTTGTAATCAGGGATAGTCGCCCAGCTTTCACCGTCCACCCACATACCGTCAACGCCATATTCCTTCGATAACTCTTTCAATTGCGGTATCAGCAATTTATCCACATACGGGCCAAATACGCTGGTCTGGTTCTTATCGCGCTTGCCATTCGCGTTCACCACCGCCCATGACGGGTGCTTTTTACATGCCTCGCTGTCCCACACTCCCGAGTAATGCATGAATAGAGCCACCCCGCGCTCCGCTGTTACATCGCGCCAAATGCGCAACTGGTCGCGGACAAAACCGGGAGCGGGATGGCCAACCGTGGTCGGGTAACTGCTCAACCCGCGATGTCCCTTGCAGTCACACTGCAAATAATCCGGCTTCACCTGGTCGATAATCTTTTCAATCATCTCTTTAGTCACGCCTTTGCCAATTTCGGTACAGTCATCGCCAGCGTGAAAGTCAAAGTGGATGCCAAGAAAGCTATCCGCGCGCTTAAGGCGGTCAGGTTTGGTGGGATTTTTCATTATATAAAATTCTCCTTGAGGAAAGGCAAATTTTGTCGCGAGGGCAAGCAAGTGGATTTAATATTGTAAGCATACCCCAACGCGCTGTGCAGAATATACTCGTGTCAAAGGAGCGTGTCAACCCAAAAATGGGGTAATTTTGAAAAAAAGTTGAAGAACAGTAAAACAGGCGGCCCGCCTGTCTAAATAATTATTCACATGGATGGGTAAGATAGGCAGGATGATTTTAATATTCAGTTCAGGTAATAAATTCAGTCACAGTTTGGAAAGGGGTGAAGCCCGGCACAGTCGGCAGTGATTTGCTATTTCATCCTCTTATTATATCAAATACAATAAATATGATTTACTGATTCTTGTCAAAAAGTATTGACGAAACTATTTTTACTATATAAAATATTTATTAAAGGAGAACTATATGTTTTGCACATATTGTGGAAAAGAGTTTGAAAGCAATTTTTGCCCTAATTGTGGTACACCTGTATATAAAGAACCATTAATTCAAAAGGAAGATAGCACTACAAATATAGAACCAGAAATAAAACCTAAAACTATAAGGAAAAAGATTTGTAAAGTTTGTGGACAAAAGGTTGATAGTGATATTTGTTCTAAGTGTGGAACACCAGTAACAAAAGTATCAAGACGTAAAAATAAAGGTGAAACAACCGATTTTAAAACTAATCCAAAACAAATAATTGAATCAGTAAAATCTCCTGGTGTGTTAAAACCAATAAAACCATCAATTGACCCACCAATAAGAATATCTTATGATGTCCTTTTAGTTGGAACTAAATGGTTCAGTAGTAGTAACGTTCGAAAAATTATCGGTAAAATCACAGGAGAAACATTACTTGCTTTTGAGTGTATAAGCAATTTACCTCAAATTATCGGTAATGATTTATCATCTACAAATGCTGACATCTTAATATCAATATTTAACAGTAAAGGTGCTTTATGTGAAAAATGTTTAACAAATACAAAAAAAACAAAATATAGAACAATGATTAAACCTATTAATGATAGTGATTTTATAAATGAAAAATTAATATTCAGAAAATTAACTCTTAATTATCCAATCATTATTACTGCTATAATTTCTATTACTGTTATAATTTTTTTTATATTAGGAACAGGTTCCGTTCTGAATTTTCCTTCTGGATCTGTTAATTCATCAACCTCATCATTAACATCTACATCATCAACATCAACAACACCTAAAACTGAATATACACAGCAACCAGCATCAAGTTCATCTGATAATTCCAATTCTGCTCTTAGTAGCAGTGAAAAAACTCATCAAGCACAAGAAAGGTTAGCCTCTACTGTAAATTATAAAATAGTTGAGCGACTTGTTAATGATTCACCTCTTAAAACGCAAGTAGAAATAAGATTAGTTGTCATCGGCAAATACTCATCAGATGGATTGCTTTCATTACTTAAAATACTCTATGATGATGAAATTTCACAAAGTGGATATCAATATCGAGATACCCCAAATAGCATTTATATTTGGGCATACACTTCATCTATAAAGGCAAAAGATGGTAGTCCTTGTATTGCTATGCTTCAAAAAAGTACAGAAGATCCTGAACCGTATTTAAGTATTGATGAATAACGATAAAAAGGCAGAATATCTATTTTTTTTTTAGGGGGTAAAAAATGGTAATTATAATTGAAGTAATTATAGTAATTGGAATTTTTTATGTATACATAGCTCATCTTATTAGAGAAAATAAAAAAAGATCAATGTTATATTACATCACTTCACTACCTGATTTTGAAATTTCTCAACAGTTCATGAGTGTTGATGGGAAATCAGGTATTGCAATTGATGATAGACGTAAAAAGGTTTGTCTTATTGAAAATACTTCTGGTAAGATAATAGATTCCCGTGTTGTTGATTATAAAGAATTATTATCCTCTGAGATCTATGAAGATGGGCAAACAGTTATGCGAACATCCCGCTCAAGTCAAATTGGTGGAGCTTTGGTCGGTGGATTGTTGTTGGGAGGGGTTGGTGCTGTTGTCGGTGGACTCTCTGGAAAGTCAGTAGCAGCGGATAAAGTGAAACGCATAGAACTTATTATTACTGTTTATGATACAGTAAAACCTCTTCACATTTTAACTTTTCTTGATATTGAGAATAACAAAGGTGGTTTTGTTCATAAAGAGGCTATGAATAAAACAAGGCATTGGCATGCAATGGTTGATGTTTTAATTAAACAGGCAGACACAGATGGAATTACATCAAAAAATAATCAAATTACTATAAAAAAGAATGATTATGATAATAATATGCTTTCAATTAATACATTGATAGTCTCATGTCCAAAATGTGATAAATCCATAATAATTTCAAATGAATTTTTTGGTGAAAAATTTCAATGCCCGTATTGTATACACGTTTTTACTGCACCAAACAGCTAATTGTATATTTAAAATGAATTTTCAAAGATATTATTCACATGGTTGGACAATATAGACAGGATGATTTTAATATTCAGTTCAGGCAATAAACCCAGTCACAGTTTGGAAAGGGGTGAAGCCCGGCTCACTTGTTGGTGATTTTCCTGTTCATCTTCTTTCTACAGGGATAGCCGGGCTGCGACCCTGTTCCAAACTGTGACTGGATCTTAAGGCAGATAAATAAATTTATCCTTCCCATCTATGTGGATAATTTTTTGCACAGGCGGGCCGCCTGTTTTACTTTTTCAGATTCATTTTCCTTGTTTCATCTATCATGTTTGCCACCAGGTAGTTCCAGTTCATGAAGCCGGGGTTCATTACGCCTACGCCGGTTTCGGGGATGTAATATTCGTGCATGGCGCCATTTTCCTCGATATCGCGTCCCAGCAGGTTTACTATGCGCATGCACAGGTCGGCGGCTTCGGTGTGATAGCCGTAGTCATAAAGACCCTGAAAAATCATGTAGTTTGATATCAGCCATATTGGACCCAGCCAGTTTGACGGGTTGCTGGTTCTATCGCAGTTATACATCGGTTCGTTTGCCGCCAGGGTGCGCATGCCGTAGTCGCTACATAGTGCCTGGGTGTCATACAGGTGTTTTTCTACCAGTTCCTGCGCCTGTTGGGGGGTTGCCGCACCTGCCCATAATGGCATGAATCCTGTCCATACCTGTATGCGCATCGGCAGGCAGGGCCAGAATACTCCCATGCCGCTGTTGAGCCAGGGGATTTCTTTATCGGTTTGGCATTGCAGGTCTGCGGAGTAAAAGAAACAATCGCGCTTATCCCACAGGTATTTCTGTATAGCTTCTGTCAATGCAATCTTTTTTGCACGGTACTGTTCTGCGGTGGCAGCATCGCCGAATAAATCCCACAGGCGCGCCATGGCGTCGAGTTCTTTTATCATCAGGCAGTTGAGATATACCGAAGCGGAGCTGTTTTTTGGACGGCCGAATGTACAGGGGTCGTTATCCACCCCGATGACAGCGCCGCTGCGCCAGAAATAAAGACCGGTGCGGTCGTCATAATATTTCTCGTCATACCGGCGCATAAAACGCGCAATATCCGGCATACGATCGGCTATCCATTGCGAGTCGCCGGTTTCTTCAACAACCATATTAACAAATTGCGCGAATACCGGTTTATGCATGTTCGGCTCATCGTATTTCTCGATCATTTCGGCAAACAGATGCTCCGCGCCAACGTAGAGCGAATGTGGTATCGCACCGCTGGGCAATTGAAAATCAAGGAAATTGAGGATATTCCCCTTCATGGCGTCAATCACCGCCGTACGGTCAGCATCCGATGCCGATGTCATATCCATGATGCGGAATAGCGACACCGACGCGAAAAAGCTGTCCCAGTCCCACATACATGTTTCGTAACCGCCACCGGCGACGATATACGGACGGGTGAACTTATCCGTCGGCGGGTGTATCATTTTCAGGTAATTAGCCTGCAAGTGGCTCATTATCAAATCTGCATATTTCTCGTTCATGTTTTTAACTCCCGGGTTGTAAATACTTTCTATCTTAACAATGTTAAAATAAAACACGGTTATTTGTAAAGTTATTTAATTACCTAACCCAAATAAATTGGACAATTTTCATGTGTCGCTGCTCTGCAGCTTCATATCATTTTTACATTTTTATGCTATTAACATGTCGCCGCTCTGCGGCTGGAAATAATGTCACATAAAAGTGCTGTTCTATCAAACAAACCAGCCGCAGCGCGGCGATATCTTAATAGTATCGCAATATATCTATGAAATTAAAGCTGCAGAGCAGCGATACATTAAATATGATAATTAAATTCTTCTTTTGTGGTCTTTGCGACCTTTTGTGGTGAATAATAATGGGATATTAGCAAAATCCCATATATAAATATTATAAAATCGCTATTCCGGCAGGTCTTCCAGGTATACGCCGTCTGCTTTTAATTTACTTTGCAGTGTCTTAATATCAACTTGTGCCATATCTATTTTACCATTTAATGCCATGGCGGCGGCAGTGCCTGTACCCTGACCCATTACCATGCAGTGGGTCTGAACCCGCACCGATGAGTGAGCCTCGTGGGTGGACGAAGCGCAACGACCTACCACGGCAAGGTTTGGCAATTGGTTGTTTATGCACATGCCCAGGGGGATGTGGTAACTGGTTCCGATCTCCAGCATGTTGCTGTTGCCGCGGTCGGTGTAGGTGGTGTAGCCGGTCCCCTTGGGGTCGTGGATATCTACCATCCATATACCATGGCCGATGGCGTCGTCATGTTTCACAGCATCCAACACCATCTGGTGGGTGAGTTTTTTATTACCGGTCACCCGGCGGGATTCGCGGATGCCCAGGGAAAAGCCGGTCTGGTTGATTTTGGCGTTTTCCATACCGGGGACATTATCGCGCCAAAAGTCGAGATATTGCACCAGATATTCCCGGGCAAGTGCGGTAAGTCGAGAAAGTTCATCCTCGTTTAGCGGGTTGCCCGCCACCGGCAATACGTTCCACAACATGTGGTTTGCCGCACCCCAATGCGAAAATGTGCCGTAAACGTTGCCTTCGTTAACCGGCGGCATCTTTCCTGCTTTTTTCAACTCCATCATCTTATCAATGGCCTTTTTCACTTCATCAGGTTTATTGCGAATGGCAGCTTCATCGATACCATGAAGAGCGAATATCAGCGTCATCCCCTGTACCAGCCCATCTATTTCGCGTCCGTATTCAAAGTTCACACCCGCTTTCGCTGCCACATCGCCATCGCCGGTGGCATCAATCACGATATCGGCAAGGATAGCGCGTCGACCGGTCTTGGTATCGCACAATACGCCTTTTATCCGACCTTCCTCAACTATCGGGTCGCCAACTGCAAGGTAGCAAAGCGTCTTCACACCCGCTTCATCCAACATCCGCTGCCATACAATCCGCATACCTTCGGGGTCAAACCAGTGAGTTTCATGGGCGTGGGGGTAACTCCCGTCCTGGCGAATCCAGTCGTGTTTGAATGCCCGCTGCGCACTTTCCTCGACCAGACCGTAAATCACCATCTTCTCGCGGTCACTGCGATGCCAGCCATTCACCAGCGCATTAGTAGCCATCCCGCCGACACTGGGCCAACGTTCAATAAGAGTAACCCGACAGCCATGCCGCGCCGCGCTGACCGCCGCCGTCACACCCGCGCAACCGCCGCCGCAAACCAGCACATCACAAACATCTAAAACAGGAATCTTCTGACTCGGTACCAAAATTTCCATCTGAATATCCCCCGGCTTATTTTATCATTTATTGTGCAGATAAACTGAGAAGACACAGAATACGGAGATATTATAAAAAAAATCTCTGTGAAACTCTGTGTCTTCTCTGTGAATCTCTGTGTAACTAATAAAAACTATTTCACTGCTGTAACGGTTGCTTTTCCACCGGCTACGCAGATGCTTTCCAGTTTCAGTTCCTGCTCTTTGGTTTCGTCAAATACTGGTTCGATTTCCAGCAGGTGGTCAGTCTTTGGGTCAAGGTTGGGCACGATGACTGGCATGTGCTGGCGGGTTCCGGCTACAAAACCTGCGCTGAACAAGTCTGTCGGCTGTTTCCATCCCCATGGGGTATATGTGACTAATTTTCCGTCTACGTATACGTGGTATTTACCGGCATTAACGCCTTCTTCACCGAATAACATTACCATTTCGCCATTTACGATAGCTTTAATACGGCCGCATTTCTGTGGAAATACTTCTTTTTTGCCATCGGCATTTTTCACTGTGCGGCGGTTTGATGCATACGATACATCATCCAGCCATCGACTCATCAGTCCATCATGCCATGCCGCAGTCAGAGTTGGGTGAGTTGCTACCCAGCCTTCCGGCAATGGGCCAAGGGATGATATGCGTACGCGGTTGTTTACCATATATTTACTGGAGTAAACCATCTTTTCCGGTGCGGCGCATTTTAATTGACGTGCAACGCCATCGTTATAGCCAATCAATGCTGCGTCAGCGAAGTTTTTGTAGCCAAGGTCGCCGGGATGCACCTGGTCAAACTCCCAAATCTTGGCATTAGTGACTTCTTTCTTTTCAATGCGTTCGGTGACTAATTTTATAGCATCGCCAACCGGTGCGTTATAAACCTTTGCCAGGTTTAAAATTGCGGTGCGGCGTTTCATGCTGTCAAACTTTTTAGAGTCTGCATCCCAACCGAATGGGAAAATCATCAGCACTACCGGGCATTTTCCATCAATGATAATGCGTCGAACGATTGATTCATATGAAGCAAGGGTTTCCGGGTTGTCGCTATAGATATCATCATTAGCAGCAAAATCCAGAAATACCATGTCCGGGTTGCGTTGAAACACATCGCGGTTAAGGCGAAAAACGCCAAGTTGTGAACCGGTGCCACCGATGGCAGCGTCATAACATTTAAAATGAGCTTTTGGGTATTTGGCTTCCAGGTAGTTCTGCATCACAGCGCGGTAAGATGTAAGCGACTGGTCAGATGCGTTTGCGCTCCATGTTAATGACGCACCGAAAAATACCACATTCAAATGGTATCCAAGCTTAGCGCGGCGATCAAAGTCAGCAAAACTGGGATTGGCCGCGTAAGATGCAAAACCGACGCTCAAAGTGACTATTACAATTAACAGTCTCCACAATTTCATAAAGATATCTCCTCTAAACGCTGCCACATCGGTCAGCGATAAATAATTTAACCGGTTTACACTCCACCGATCAATTATCATGATAAATAATTGGCGGGTATGTGAAATATATTTTAGAGAATGGATTGCGTTGTGTCAAATGGGAAATGGTGATAGGAGGGTTGCTTGCCGGGTACAGACACGAATCCCGGACATCAGTAATCGTTTGTTGCGATATCGTCGCGGGATTCGACTCAGTCCCCTACCTCTGCCAATCTTTTTTATAATACCGGATATTGAATTTAAACTGGTATAAATTCAGCTAAAGTTTAATAAAAAAGTGCGGTTGAACAAGGGGACTGGCTTTTATTCGGAAAGTTAAGTCCTGTTTTTATGTTAAAGTGGCAGTCCGAATAATTGCCTGTACCCGGAAGGTGGGCTTTTAGCCAGGCTTGCCGGGTACAGACACGAATCCCGGATATCAGTAATCGTTTGTTGTGCTATCGTCGCGGGATTCGACTCAGTCCCCTACCTCTGCCAATCTTTTTCATAATACCGGATACTGAATTAAAAACAGGTTTAAATTAAGGAAAAGTTTCATAAAAAAGAGCGGTTGAAGAAGGGGACTGGCTTTTATTCGGTAAGTTAAGACCTGTTTTATGTTAATGCGACTGTCCGAATAATTGCCTGTACCCGGAAGGTTGGGCTTTGCCGTCTAAAGACAAAAACAACTATAAAGAACTTGATGTAATGTACTGATATTAGCAGGATTTCGTAGATTTTAAACGAAATTTTATGACATATAATTATTGGAGGTCACCATGTTTCGTCTGTTAATAATTATTTCGTTATCTATTGCGTTATTGCTACCGTCTATTTGTGCTGACCCGGAATTGATGTTATGGGTAAAAGCGGAAGATTTGAATGAACTGGACGACCAGACGGAGATAACCAGTTGGCCGGATGCAAGCGGTAAATTTAATAATATGAAAGTTGTAACTGGATCTAAGCCAACTTTTGTTACTGAAGGTACATCTGGTCGGCCGGCAGTAGTATTTTCTGGTAATTGTAATGGTAATGATAAAGCTCCACAAAAAATTGTCGTACCTATTAGCGGTGAATGGCGCGGTATAACAGTTTTTGTTGTTGGCAATAATTTGAGCCAGTCCAACTGGTTTGGCACCCATGGCGGACCCGGGGAATTGCGGCTGATTGGTGCAATCCAGCATTGCGGCAGCAATGCAACGACTCCTGGTTTTGGAGCAATGTCAAAAAAGACCGGAACACAACTTGCCGAAATTGCTTGTGGAATTGATGAAACCGGCGCATGTACCCTGACGAACTACATTAATGGTGCACAGGCAGGGACAAAGAGCAGCACGAATCCTAATTATGGAATTGTGTGCGATCAGCCATATTTTGGTGGTTATGAGGATTGGATGTCGTACCAGGGTGAGATAAATGAAATTATCATATATAAAGGCGTATTGAATGATAAAGCGCGCAAAGAAACAGAAGATTACCTGCTGGCGAAATACGAATTGGCAAAATCGACAGAAAAGACGCCGAAAGTGCCATTTGGCTATGCCCCTCCCAAGGAACCAACACCACCGCCGGCAGTGAAAAGCAAGCCTGTTTTAACCGGATTGCAAATGTGGGCATGCGCTGATGATATTGACGCCAATGAAAAAGGTCCGGTGGAAAATTGGCCTACGTTGACCGGTGAAAAGAAACCTATATCGGCAATGAAAAATTGTACTCCCACTTTAATTAAAAATAGCATAAATGGTCACGCCGTGGTACGTTTTCGCGAGGAGTTCTCAGGTAAAAAACGCACATCATTCAGTGCTGTCGAATTACCGTATCGTGCATCATTGGCGGAAACTACTATGATATTTGTCGGACGCAATTTGGGATCTATTGGTCTGATTGATACTGCGCCTAACACTATCAATACACTGCGTCATATCGGTTCATTGCAAATGCCGTTGGGTTCAAAACTTGGCGGTGTTCCATTTCATTCCATGGGTGGCAGCGAGACGTCGTTGGGAATAATTACCGTGGGTAAATTGCCAAAAGAAGGGCAGTATTTGTCTACATATGCTTACGGATATCCACAACTATATAAAGAAGACACAAACTCGGTGAAAGAGGTGCTGTTTCAAAAACCGGTCATTGGCGTTATAAATCGTGGTGAATCTGGTTTCAATGGTGATTTGGCGGAAGTATTGATTTACGATCGTGCGTTGACTGATGAGGAACGTTACCAGACATCACTATACCTGGCAGAGAAATACGCGTTTCCGTTGAAAAGTCCAAAACAGGTAGCGTCTGAACCGAAACCGCGTTCAAACTGGTCGCTGAGTTATACCCAATTGCCGCGCACTTGCAGTTGGCTGGGGAATACCGAGGATGGAATAGGACAGTGGAAAGGCATCCAGCATGGGATATTTACCATCTGTGTAATGCCAGACGGCACTGTCGGCGCTATCTCTGTTTGGGATGAAGCACACAAAGAAATAGGATTTTACAAAGATGGCAAGTCGGTTACCGGAACCGGTGGCGGTGGCGGTGCTCTGGTCAGTGATGGCAAATATCTGTATGCCGGCGTATCCGGGATGGGAAATAAGAAAGTAGGCGTTCGCCGTTTGACTATGGACCTGAAAGAAGAACCGTGGACAGCACTTGGCGACGCTAAATGGATATATTTCGATACCCCGGAGATTTGGCAGGAAACCTGTGGGCTTGCGGTAAGCAATGGTGAATTATTTGTAACTGCGGATAAAACCGACAATGTTTTTGTGTTCGATGCTGCTACCGGCGCGAAAAAGCGCGATTTGGCAATAAAATCTCCCGGCAGGATAACTACCGATAAGGATGGGAATCTGTGGGTGGGCACTCCTGATGGCGCGGTGCAGTATGATCCGCAAGGCAAAGCAACCGGAAAAAAGGTTGCCGGTGTAACAGTTGGCGGTTTGGCAATTGATCCGCAAGGCCGGTTGCTGATTGCTGAACGTGGCGACCGCCAGCAGGTGATTATTTATGACATCAGTGGCGCACAACCGAAAGAAGTATCGACGATAGGAAAACGCGGCGGAATATTGGCAGCGAAAGGCGTAATGTCTGACGATTGCCTGCTTGACCCCAATGGTGTAGGTGTCGATGCTGCCGGGAATATCTACGTATATTCAGCTTATCGCATTCTCAGTTATACCCCGCAAGGCGTATTCCGCTGGAAAGTTGAGTGCAACGTATTCTGCCAGGTGGCAGATTTTGATCCTGCTGCCGATGGCAATGATGTCTATTATCGTAATTTCCATTATCGCGCGGTGCCAAACGAAAAGCCAGGAAAAGACTGGTCATGGGTTGGTTATACCGCCGATACCAAACGGTTCCCCGAGGCTGGCGAAGGTGGCCCGCATACTATAATTCGCCGTTGGAACAATACTCTTTATCGCGTCACTATGGGCGGGCAAATTAACTTTGCCCGCAAGGAACCGGGGACAGAGATCTTTATTCCCTGTGCCGCCGTGGTGATGAACGAAGGTAGTAGCGGATATAAACGACTGAAAGACGTACCTGAAAAGGGACGCTACATATGGACCGACCTGAACGGCAACGGGTTGGCTGAAAAAGAAGAAATAGTACTTCCGCCAGCGGACGCGCCACGTAGCGAGTGGTCGAGTTTTAATTATGTAGACAGTAAAGGCGACCTGTGGGAGCCGCAGGGACGAAAGGGGATGCGCACTATTCCGCTGAAAGGTTTTACCGATAAGGGAACGCCAATTTATGATTGGGCAGGGGAGAAAATAATCCCGCGTCCGGCGGAGTTTATCGAAGTGCGCCGGGTGATGTATTACCCGGAATCAGACACCATGTACCTGGGCGGCTACACCTGGGATTGCCAGCAATGGCCGGGCGAGATGTGGATTGACACCGGTCGCGAAGTAATCCGCTACGATGATTGGAGCAAACCGACCAGAAAAGTTGCCGGTCGTATCCCGTTTATCCCGGTAAATGTCTCGTCATACGATATACTGCCATCCCGCGATTTGCTGTTCTATTGCCATGTGGATAGCTCAACCATCTTTATCGTGAATACAAAAACCGGCAAGACCCTCGGCATCATCGAACCCGACCCGGATGTGGTAGGCACCGATATCGGCTGGGTAGACATGCCCGGCGGGGGAATCCATGTGTTTGAACGCAAAAATGGCGAAATAGTGGTAATGGAAGAAGAGTCGTATAAAGAACGCCAAATAGTGTATCGATTGCCGAAAGGGTTTGAAAATTATGTGCCGCCGAAATGAAGCATTTAAAGAATAATAGATAAGGTGGCTGGAAAAAGGATAAAAGTATCACAGGCGGCCCGCCTGTGGTAAAAATTCAATAGCCGGGCCGGCTATTGTACAGTAAGAAAGCTTGCCGGGTACAGACACGAATCCCGGATATTTGTAATCGTTTGTCGTGCTGTCGTCGCGGGATTCGACTCAGTCCCCTACCTCTGCCAATCTTTTT
>JBIJDE010000481.1:0-3975 GCA_044344305.1 Armatimonadota bacterium | reverse complement strand
GTGCTGCTGGACATAAAGCGATGTTTAATGTTGCCTGGGGTGGATATCCTGATGCGGAGTTTTTATCCGCTCTGGATCCTAAACTTCAAAAAGTCCGCAAAACATTGCCAAATAAAGCATATCACGTAGGTGAAAAAGCGGGAGAATTAACAGCTGAATGGGCAGCGAAGACCGGTTTGCCAGTTGGAACTCCGGTATCTGTCGGTGCGTTTGACGCTCACCTTGGTGCAGTAGCTTCAGGAATTGAACCGGGTGTTTTGGTGAAGATTATCGGTACATCCTCATGTGATATGATGGTTGCTCCAACCAGTGAAAATCTGCCGGATATTCCCGGACTTTGCGGTATTGTTCCAGAATCCATCCTGCCGGATAATTTTGGATTGGAAGCCGGACAGTCCGCCGTTGGTGATATCTTTAACTGGTTTGTTAATATTATTCAACCGGCAAATATGGGCCATGTAGAGTTGACTGAAATAGCGATGAAGGCAAAACCGGGCATGAGCGGTCTGTTGGCATTAGACTGGAATAACGGAAATCGTACGGTTCTGGTTGACCCGCGACTTACCGGGTTAATGCTGGGCATGACCCTGCAAACAACCCCCGCCGAAATGTATCGCGCATTGGTAGAATCAACCGCATTTGGTGCCAGAGTGATTATGGAAAGGTTTGAAGAATATGGTATGAAGGTTGATCGTATCGTTAATTGTGGTGGTATTTCCTCGAAAAACACCATGGTAATGCAGATTTATGCCGATATCATGGGACGACCGCTGGCAATATCGAGCAGCACACAAACCTGCGCACTTGGCGCGGCGATTTGCGGCGCAGTAGTGGCGGGTGAGTATGCCAGTTTTGGCGACGCAGCGAAGAAAATGACCAGTTTGCAGGATTATATATTTGAACCAATATCGGAAAATCAGGAAATATACAATCGATTATATATTATGTATCGACGCATTCACGACGCTTTTGGCGTGAAAGGCAGCAACGACGATTTAAGCGATGTAATGAAAGAGTTGCTGAAGATACGCGATGAGGTGCGAGTTGACTGATATTGCAGCATTGAAAGAAAGAGTATGGCAAGCCAATTTGAATTTGGTTGACGCCGGACTTGTTGTATTGACCTGGGGCAATGCCAGTGCAATTAATCGTGACCTGGGTATCATGGCGATTAAACCGAGTGGGGTTGACTACGAATCGTTAACTCCACATGATATAGTATTGGTATCCCTGGAAACCGGTGATCCGCTACCGGGACAAGCGATGCGGCCATCATCAGATACTGCAACGCATTTACAGCTATATCGTGCTTTTTCATCTGTTTGCGGCGTGGTTCATACCCATTCAAGCTGCGCCACCAGTTGGGCACAGGCATGTCGGCCGATTCCCGCTTATGGCACTACACACGCTGATACATTTTATGGTGAAGTACCGGTATGCAGACCTTTAACTCGTGAAGAGATAGAAGAAGGATACGAAATAAATACCGGAAACATAATAGTAGAGCATTTCGCGAAAAATATAATAAATCCTGATTATATTCCTGCTGTGCTTGCTGCCCATCACGGTCCTTTCACCTGGGGGAAAACCGTTGCCAAAGCAGTAGAACACGCGATAATACTGGAAGAAATCGCCAGAATGGCAATACAAACAGAATCCCTGAAAAGCAAAATCGCACCAATGCCCGATGAATACCTGGACAAACATTTTATGCGCAAACATGGTGATAATGCTTATTATGGTCAGAAAGAGTAAGGGGATAAGCTGGCAATTTATAGCTAATATTTGGGATGAGTTTAATACTCATCCCAATTTTTTATTAATCTTGTCAATCCCAACCCAAATAAATTGGACAAGTGTTAAGTTTTTAGTTATGCCTTGTAAAGGCATTTTAATGAGTAACCCCAGGTGAAAGCCTGGGGAGAGATAAAGTATTTGATTGCGCCTTGTAAAGGTGCGTTTATAAAGTCGCCTTTACAAGGCGCATCTTTGTTATCTATTACTTCCCCAGGCTTGCACCTGGGGTTACTCATGATGTCGCCACTCCGTGGCTAATAAACTAATGACAATTTTACGTTAAAATTGTGATACTTCAAAAAGTATGTTATTGAAATCATGACTTTTTTTGTTCGAATTTGGTTGCTAACGGCCTATTAATTGATGTAAAATAAATCATTGTGCATTTGATTCAATCATTGTTCACCATACTTCATTCTTTTTGACAAAATATAGTATAATTTATTCGGAGAAAAAATTATGAAATGGATTATCCTGTTATTAATAATATTAGTTGTCGCTGTAAATGCTGAACCAGCGAAAATTGATGCTGATAAAAAAGTACCTGCTGTTGCAAAACCTGTTATCGTAAATCCAGTAGTTAAAAAAGCTGTTTTTAAAAAAGCTGTTGTTAAAAAAGCTGTTGCTAAAAAAACTATAGTTAATAAACCAATCGTTGCTGTTAAAAAAACAGTTGTCAAAAAGCCGCTTGATAATAAATTTGTTGTAAAAAAGAAATCATATAATTGTGTAGTACCTGGTTTGCCTATGAGCACAGTAAAGAACTTGGATCCAGCATTATTTGAAGTTATGTTGCGACATGGTGATTTGGCAAAAAAAGAGATTGCATTAACCTTTGACGACGGACCCAAACCTGGTGATACCCAGAAGATATTGGCAATTTTAAAGAAGTATAATGCAAAAGCGACCTTCTTTGTTGTTGGTGAAAAAGCAATGAACCAGCAGGCTGTGATATTACAAATGCAAAAAGAAGGTCACACCGTTGGTAATCACACTTATCACCACCCCGTACTTGCGAATATGTCAATGGACCAGATTAATAACGAAATTATAGATTGTGGTTTAACTCTTGATAAGATAATTGGCAAGTCACCGCGATATTTCCGTCCACCGGGTGGAGATTTTGACGAACGGGTGGTAATGTCTGCCATATCTGCCGGGTATCAAATCGCATTATGGAACGTAGCACCACGCGATCATGAATGTAAAAGTGCAAAACAATTAACTGATCGGATAGTATCTCATACATCAAGTGGAAGCATCGTATTATTGCACGTTGGCATGCCATTTACAATTGATGCCCTACCTGGTGTGCTTATTAAAATGCAGAGAAAAGGATTCAAGTTCGTTTCGTTAGATCAAATGTTTCCGTTAGTGCAACCTGGTAAAGTGAAGGTTGATAAGAAAACAGCAACGAAAATTGGAAAACCAAAAGGCAATGAGGTGAAACGATAAATGAAAATTATTCTGGCATTCGATTCATTTAAAGGTTCGATATCAGCTCAGGACGCCTGTAGGGTCGCTGGCGAAGCGATAAGATTAGTTAATAATGATGCTGAAATAATTTATTGCCCAATGTCTGACGGTGGTGAAGGATTCATCGACGTTCTACAAGCATCTACAAAAAGCACCATGGTGACAAAATACATTACTGGGCCATGCAGTGAAAATATATCTGCCTCATACCTATGGTTAGACGATGAAAAAACGGCAATGATTGAATCTGCCACTGCATGTGGTTTGGCGTTAGTTCCAATAGATAAGAGAAATCCATCTGAATTATCAACCTATGGAGTAGGTCAACTGATGATGGATGCAAAACATCGCGGCGCAAAAAAAATAATTATAGGCATTGGCGGAACAGCAACAGTTGACGGCGGTGTAGGGATGCTGGCTTGTGCTGGTTGGATATTTATAGATGAAAAAGGCAATGAAATTGAACCGGTTGGTGGGAAACTGGGGAAAATTGTAAAGATAATACCAGGTGAGCTATTCGCAGATATTGAGATAGTCGTTGCCAGTGATGTAACGAATCCGCTGACGGGGCAAAACGGCGCAGCATTTGTATATGGTCCGCAAAAAGGTGCCGACGCTGAAATGTGCGAAATGCTGGATAATGGTATGTGCAAATACGCACAGGTAATGACTACAGTAGTGGGGAATGATTACGCTGATTGC
>JBIJDE010000480.1:0-3977 GCA_044344305.1 Armatimonadota bacterium | reverse complement strand
AGCGATGGTAATGGCAACACTGCAGTCGGGACGATAAATATAACAGTTTTGGAACATAAACCAACGGCAGTCACTGACAGCGCTTTCACCTGGATAAATGAAACTATATTGATTAATGTCCTGAACAACGATTCTGACGATCTTAACAGAACACCATTAACCATAACTGATTTCACCACTTGTGAACATGGTACAGTATCAATAGTATCAAACCAGATACAATTTGTACCTGCGGAAAATTATACGGGAATAACAACATTCACTTATGAAATAGAGAACTCGGAAGGAGAAGTAAACACTGCAGTTGTAACAGTAGATGTTCACCCGACAAATCATGCTCCGGTGGCTGCCGCTGATACCTTTAATGTTAATAATTCCGGCAACGCGATAATTGACCTGACATTTAATGACTCGGATGAAGATGACGATACCTTTGTAATAGATTCTGTAACAACTTCTTCCATAGGAACAGTGGAAATATTAAACGATGATGAAATAATTTTTACTGCCGATGCTGATGAGTATGGAGATACCACTTTCACTTATACGATAATAGATCAGCACGGATTAACATCAACAGCGCAGGTATCTGTTCATATTAACGCCATACCGGTTGTTACGCTGACAACACCATCAAATAATGATAATGTAACCAGGTATTCCGGCGGCGAGTTTACCGTGGCAGCGTCCGTATCAGATCCGGATGGTTCAATAACATCAATGCAGATGAAACTTGTCAGAACAGACGGATATACGATCTCACATAACTTTGATACCTTCACCGGCACATATACCCATTCATTTACAAATATGCCAAATGGTGAATATGACCTGAAAATTATCGCTGTTGATGATGATAATGCCTGTAATATTGCGCAGACATATAATCATCTTTCAGTGGTTGACCACCCGTCCGCTCCGAAAGGCACATTTACATTCCCGACTTATAATATGTGGCTCATTCCTTCGCGTCCATATAAAATCATGGGAACCGCCTATGACCCGGACGGAACTATATTGGATATAACTGTTAAACTGGTAGATGAACAGAATGTTCAGCATAACCTGAATACTCTCAATTATAATCCTGATTCCAAAGAATGGTATATTAATCAGTCATCGCTTCCTGCCAGCGGTAATTGTATACTGCGTCTGACAGTAATAGATGCGGATAATATACAGACAACAGTTGATTGCGCAGTACAATTAAAAGAATACCTGTTGTCAACCGGCACCGCGGAAAATACTCTGCTTTATTCTCCCATTCCACCGCAATCAGCAGTAACCGCACCGGGTGACGGGCAGGAAATAGGAAATGCGTATTATGGGATGATGAATATATCGAATCTGCCAGCGGGAACTTATGGTGATAATCAGCAGATAAACGAAATAGAGAATTTATGGGACCATACGTATGACTGGGGGTATATTTCCAATGACGGCGATAAAGCAATAATAAAAAAGACTAATGAATTTTTTAAATATTATTATGATTTTAATAGTAAAACTGAATCATGGTCATATGGTCCCATGTTTGATAGAAACGATAATATGGAATTGTGTTATGTGAGCCCGTTTTTTAACAATCCTATGCTTTACAGTTCTATAGAACTATACAGATATAATCTGCAAGATAATTCTAATATTTTCAATCAATATAATCTTGGTGGTTGGCCGCGAGTACGTATTATTGCTATTCATGATGGTATAAATATCATTTATGCCAAAGAATCTATAGGAGAAAATTTTAATACGCAATATGATATCTTTGCTCATAAAATTAATGAAATAACTTTTGAAAATGATGTTAAAATAATTACAGTGAGTTCTATTTCTGGTTATGCGTTGGGGGGAAATTCTATAGAGTATAATAATACTTTAGGTGAATGGTATGGTTTTTATGCTAATAGGACTGGAACCGCGTTTTTATTAAGTAATTTGAATGCCAACGCAGGTACATTATCATTAGATATGTATAAAACCGATAATTATCAGTGGCAGAATCTAAATTCTCCAGTTGCTTATTATAAGACAAATCTTCCAACTTCATATACATCAAGTTATTATGTCCAGGGATGTGTAAGCGGTAACAATAAAATGTTTGCGGCTCAATCATATAAAATGGATACTGTTGAAGGATTTAACACTATGACTCAAGGTGTTGTTATTGCTGATATTTCAACAGCTAATAATACTGATGTGTCATCATACGAAAGAAAATTAACCAGTTATAATTTAGTTGTTCCAGTCGATTTTGATTATTCTGGCAGATATCTGCTTTTTACAGCAGAAATAAATGGAATAATGCAGGTAGGTATTTATGATACTACATCAGATTCACCTTTAATTATAAGCAGTGACTCAAATGGTGTATATGGAAAAGGTGACTCATTTAATCCTTCAATATCTGCTGACGGACAAACGATATTATATATGACCAGGGCGACAAATCTTGGACCTAATATGCCTCGCGGTGGGATGATGTGTTATAGACTTTCACGGCCTTTACCGCCAACAATTGATAATTCGCCAAATGTTAAAGGCATTAATTTATCAACTGGTGATATTGAACTATCTTCAGGTTCTGATATCTCTTTTGAGTCATATATGGGTAATAATTTATCTTTTTCCCGTGGTTTCTCAAGTTATCTTGCCAAATTCAATTGCTCATCACCTGGTTTACCTGTTGGATGGTATCATAATTATGATTATACTATTCGGCCATTAATGGGCAATAAAAGTAATATATATCGTCTTCATTATCCAAATGGTGCTGAAGAAACTATAAAGAGAACAGATAATTCAAGTTATGTTTCTGTAAATCAATATGTAAAATATACAATGGAATACAATGACCATAAATTTATTATGCATCTTTCAGATGATGATTCAATAATATTTGAACGTTTAGTTGATTCGGAAGCCGAAGATAATGAGACTACAGTTTATGTACCTAAACGAATACAGGGAAAGAACAAAGGAATAATATTAAATTGGGATTCAAACAGAAAATTACAAGCTATTTGTAATGATGTAACAGCATCATTAACTCCCAGAACTGCACCACCAGGTATTTCATCTGATATATCTATATCATATAATTTATCTGACAGAATTATTGTGTCTGGTTTTGGTCAGGCAGTAACATTATATAAATCATTTATTACAAATGGTAATAATTCAGTTTGTGTTTTAAACAGTGTAGAAAAAAATAGTTTACGCTTATTTAAATATGAATATGATACATATGAATATGATGATGTTATACATGTGTTGTTGGAAAAGATTATTACGCCTAAACCCGACAGATCTAGTTGGGATACAACAGACAGTGATGATTGGATGATGTCATTTATTGATTATTCAAAAGATAAAAAACATGTTTTAAAAGTTAATGCGTATATAAAAAACATAAATAGAAATGAAGTGAATAGTTCTGAGACAGATAATTTATATCTTGATAGTAAAATATCTGTAAAATATGGCACTCAAACCAGTGATGTAACTTATAAATCAAAGGAATTAACTTCAGATGTTAAATATATATTTAACTTTGATGGTGTAGAAAAAGGTAGAAAATTTAAAGGTCCTAATAATTCTGATTTAAGCACCGAAAAAAGATTTTCACAAAAAGGCGATTTAACATTAATTCGCAGAGATGGTTACTTGTTATCAGATAGTTTCTCTTATGCTCAAAGTCCATTTATCAGCAATATAAGAAATATTGGTACCACAACAACGATTGAAGGTAATATAGAAACAAATAATATCTCATATTCATCAGAATATAAATTTGGAAGGATTGAGTCACGTAAAATTAATGACCTTCCTGATGAAAGATACAAATATTATGATTCCGGTAACAGTAAAGGCTTGCTCAGGTATAAATTAACTCCAAAATCAGGTGTAGTCAGAGATTATCAATCATCTAATGAATTGCTGGATAATAATTTTTATGTAACCCGCAATACTGATGG
>JBIJDE010000077.1:0-13703 GCA_044344305.1 Armatimonadota bacterium | reverse complement strand
TGCATTAATGTGTCAGTGGTATCGTGACGCCGGCCATCACGAAGGCGCATTAGCCGCCTATGAAAAAGCCGCTGCCATTGACCCGGCTTGTGACCACGTTATCGATAAATTAGCAGAATTGTACCGTATGAATGGGCTGCATAACCTGGCTTACAGCGGAGAAATATTTAAAGGTCCTACTACTGGTAAAAAACTTGTAGCGTTAACATTTGATGATGGTCCAAACACCTACACTCCGATTGTGCTGTCTGACCTGCAACGATATAACGCCCGCGCATCTTTCTTTGTAGTTGGCAAAAAATGTCAGGAAAATCCTGATGTGTTGAAAGATATTCTGGCGCAGGGACATGAACTGGCGAACCATACCTACACTCATCCGAATCTGACAAAGTTAGACATGACTGGCGTAATAGCCGAGATACTGCGCAACCGGCGCGCAATACAGGAAATAACCGGCGTAAACACTTACCTGTGCCGACCACCAGGCGGACAGATTGATGCCGCAGTGGTACGACAATTGCGCAAGTTGGATTATAACATCGTATACTGGGATATTAATGCTGGTGACTACAAGAAACTGCCAGCAGCAGAACAAACAGCTAAAATATTGTCACGAATTGAAGACGGCAGTATCATATTGCTGCATTCCGGGCCGGTGGACGGTACCACAAATATCCTGGCAAAACTATTGCAGGGAATTAACGAAAAAGGGTTCACCTGCGTTACCGTTACCGAACTAATGAACTCGAAATAACTCTCACCCGGGAGGTATAACTAATGGACCCTACACTGATTTTCAACCTTATCATGGGATTAATCTCCTCAATTCCTGGTTCAATCAACGGCAACCCTTTATCAAATGAATCTTTAATTCCCGCCAGCGATGTATCAACCCCCAACTTTGCCAATTCCCCGCCACCCGAATCAAGCCTATTGCACGAAAAGGTAGAAAGGTTAGCACTGGTAAACGCTGCCATGTGGAGTCTGTTATCAGAAAAATTAGGGGTTACCACTGATGATTTAATTGCAAAAATACGTGAAATTGATCTCGCTGACGGCAGATCAGATGGAAAAATTAGCTCAACCGCAAAGAATTGCCCCAAATGCAACCGCATCCTGAACTCCAGCACCGGCAACTGCCTGTATTGCGGCTACACCCCGTCACCCACCGACCAATCCATAGAAATAGCATCTGGGAATATGCGGGTAATTGATAAAGAAAATGAACCTGCCAGTTAACTTACCCTGTTTGTTATCTAATTTTTAAACTCACCATCGAATACTTTTTTAGCCCACATTTCGAGGATTCCCGGTCCCTTGTCTTTAACGTTGTAGCATTATCAGCTACAAACTACGTGATTGCTGACAGTAAAAAAATCCCGTCGCGGTTGTTATCTTTGTTTCCATCGCGATTGTTCTTGCCTTTTTCATCATCCTTACCGTTCCCTTTGCCATTTCCTTTACCGTTATCTTTACCTTTATTATTATAATTTCCGTAACCATTATGGTTATGACATGGACCTTTTTTGTCATGGTCTCAATCGCAATCTTTATCATGGTCGCGTTCTCGTTCATGACGGTTGCATTGTTCGTTTCTATCGCATTCATTACAATCTAATATCCCGGCGATAGCTATTGCAAAAATTATCGCAGCTAAACTTGGTTCATCATGTCGATCAAGCAACATTAGGTTAAAATCAGGTTTTTTATTATTTAAATTCATTCATTTTCCGACCATGTATACATAGTCGGAAAATGAATGCTAAACATTTTTTGATTTATTTTAAACCTTGCATGATCCGTCTTTTTTACCTTTGCCATTACCTTTGCCCTTTCCATTACCTTTGCCATTTCCTTTGCCACTTCCATCACATACACCATCGTTTTCACAATCTTGGCATGACAGCATCTGAGTATTAGTAGTTTTTACGGAAAGAGTCTGGCATGAACCATCGCGTTTGCGATCTACATTGCCTTTACCACCACCATTACCTTTGCCACTTCCGTACTTGGTAAAATGCATCGGGATATTGATACCATTTACAACGGATAAAGTCTGGCATGAGCCATCGCGTTTGCGATCTACATTACCTTTACCACCACCATTACCTTTGCCACTTCCGTACTTGGTAAAATGCATCGGGATATTGATACCATTTACAGCGGATAAAGTCTGGCATGAGCCATCGCGTTTGCGATCTACATTACCTTTACCACCACCATTACCTTTGCCACTTCCGTACTTGGTAAACTCTTGTGGAGAATTGACCGCAACAGACTTTTGGCATACACAAGTACCATCACCCTTTTTCTGTTGTGAACCTTTGTTTTTCCCCTGGTCCGCTGCCGTTGCACTTGTTAGTGCCAGTGCCAATCCGGCAACCATGATCATCGATAGTGTTGATCTCATCTTAGTCCCTCCAATTTTAAAATCAGGCTTTTCTTACCTGTCTAATTAGAGTATACCTACACTACCTCACACGCTCCTCACATGTATCTCATACTTTGCTAACATTTTCAGATTTTATTAAAACAATCCAAACTGTAGAACCAGAACCTTCGATACTTTCCAATCCTACTTCACCACCCATTGTTTCCGTTAATGCCTTCACTATCGCCAGTCCCAGTCCGGTGCCAGTATCATTGCAAGCCCGTTCACGCTCCGCCCGGGCAAACCTGTCCCACATACGATGTATCACTAATTCTGGAATTCCACGACCATTATCAGTAACACCTATCTTTACTTTATCACCCGCTTCCTTTGCCCAAATTGTAATCTTACCATCGGCTGGAGTAAAACGCCGCGCATTATCCAGCAGGTTGCGAAGTATACGATGTAAAGCGTCGCGGTCAGCTATCACTAAAGGTATATTCACAGGTATGTCAATAACTATTTCTGCCACTGATAAATCAGGTAAAGTTTCAACAACCTGACGACTAATTTCTTCAATGTTGATAGCTTCATAATTTATCGGCTGGCGTCCAGACTCTATTTGTGATAAATCAAGTAATTGGGCAACTATTCGACCCAATCGTTTAATCTCGGAACGTAACTGCACAATCGCATCAGCATGCTCTTCCTGTGTCAGTAAACCGTCACTCCATGCATCAAGTGTTAAAACCGCTGCACTTAATGGTGCTCTTAATTCGTGTGATGCATCAGCAACAAATTGACGTTGTGCCTGTTCCAGCAATACTAACCGTGATTGTTCTGAACGCAAATTAGCAAGAGTTTGATTGAGATGAATGGCTAAATCAGAAATAACTTTACCCAGTTTGTCTAACTCAGCGGTTTTTTGTGAAGGAATCGATACAGCAAAATCACCTCCTGCCATCTGATATCCAGCTTTTGTCACATCATTTAACGAACGAGTAACACCGCGTATCGTATGAATGAGAAAACCCATATTAATTATAAAAGCTAAAACTATACCGAAAATAATTAAATAATATGTCATTTTAGAAGCATTGCGGATAGTACTCATACGTCCCCATACCAATAAAATGTAACTTTTACCATCACCGGTAATTACACGGGCCGCCCATACAACATCATGCGAAAACCATGGCAAAGCAGAACTTCCATGCAATTCACCTTTTTCTAACACTTCATTTGTTAACGGCCAGATAATATTTTCCGTCATTTTCCGCCACCCGTTGCCATTACCATTGCCATTACCATTGCCATTACCGTTGCCATTTCCATTGCCGTTGCCACGATGTTGCCAACCATCACCATTAATAATCTCTCCATTAGAGTCTAATATCATCCTTCCGCCACGACCACCTTGAACGCCAGAAGCAAATAATGTTTGCATATTCTCATTTTTAATATCTTGAGACATCGCAAATGCAGCAGATTGTAATGCTATATAATCTGCAAGAAATAATACCACTAACAACATAATAATTAGAGTAATCGACACCGCTACTATATTCTGACGCAGCAGATATCTTAAAAGAGAAGGACGTTTATTATTCACCATTGCGCACCTCAAATTTATAACCGACACCTCTAACTGTAGACAAATAACTATGACCATCTGAACCGGTAAGTTTTTGGCGAAGTCTATTCATGGTAACGTCCAGTGTATGATCGTCTCCAAACGAATCATCTCCCCACCCTATATCATATAATGTTTGCCGGGTTAACACCCGACCAGGCTGTTTTGCCATTGCTACCAATAAATCGAACTCCTTAGTTGTCAGACTTGTTAATATTTCATCACGCCATACCGCACGTCCAGCAAGGTCAATGCGCAAGCCTGGATATTCCAATGTTTCTGATGATGATTTTGTGCCATTTACACGTCGTAATACCGCTTTTACCCGGGCTACAACTTCCAACGGTTCAAAAGGCTTAACTATATAATCGTCTGCTCCTAAATCCAAACCAAGCAAGCGGTCAGGTACGTCACTACGTCCGGTTAGCATAATGACTGGCTTCTCCGGTGCTATATTATAACGTATACGTTTTAAAATAGACCAGCCATCAATGTCCGGCAAATTTACATCCAGCAACAACAAATCTGGTTGGCGTTCAACCAATAATGCCAACCCTAATTCACCATTAGCCGCCGTAAGCATCGTCATTCCAGCCTGTGTAAAATAACGCGGTAGCAATTCTCGTATACGTCTGTCATCCTCTATAAGTAATATTGTAGCCGGCATTTAATATCTCCATACTGGCAATGATATCTCTTTTTCAGAGAAATTACTACTTATGAATTATGAATTACGAATTACGAATTACGCAGTCACTTACAATACCTGTATATTCATAGTTAAAACAGGCTCTTGCAAAACCTATGTAACCAAGAGTATTCCGAGCAAGATGCTCGCAATACATTGGGTTTTGCAAAAGCCACTTTAACTTTTAATTTTTAACTTTTAATTAAAAATACTTTCTCTGAAAAACGGCTGTGAATATGCTACTTCTTCCCCTACTCCCAGGCATTCTATGCGGATATAACGAAAGTTGTTATCGGGTTGAAATGATATTTCTGCGCTGGTCGCCTTAACTTTTTTAAGAATCACTCCACCATGACCGATAAAACGAATCAGGCTGGCGTTTTCTGTCTCTACGAATACAGTATCTCCATTTCTACCTAATTTGTTTATCTTCACACCATTATAACAATAGAATTGTCCGCTTTTTAAAGCGTTGAATATTGTTTGCGGTTCATTGTCAGGTGTCATCACCATATTGGCCCATTCACCCAGGTTATGCGGGTGATGCAAGTCATGATTAGCAAAACCCAGAACACGACGATTATTAGTCAATAATCGATCCCATTTAGCAGTAGATAATCCACTGCCTTCCAGGAACTCAATTACGAAATTGTAGATTTCAATACCCGAATAATTTTGAAGTTCGTATAACTCATCAATGGTATAGTGTTCACGAATTTGCCAGTCCGGGTGGTTTATCGTCACTAATGCGCCAGCGGCAATATTCACATCAATCAATTCTTGCTGAGTCATCACCGGGTCATAAATGATTGCAGTCGGGTCGGTATGCACCACACAGAAGTGTCTGCCACCATCCATATCAATCTCTATCCCAGGCAACACAGTAATCACGTCAGTGCTATAATCAACCATTTCTGGTAAAACGCGATGATCAGTTAATGATAAAAATGCAAAATCTTTTTCTTCATACATCTTTACAGTATCGATACAATTCTGCGAACCGTCACTTCGAGTGGTGTGGGTATGTAAATTACCCTTTCGCCATTCGCCAGACGCTGATTCGTATGGGTTCAGCCAGTTAACGCTATTCATTATTAGAACTCCTTAAATCTGCCCGTAATTTTACCAAGTATTGCATATTTTAAATAGATAGGATTTTTCGTAAGAGTCCATCTTTTTTTATTCCTCTTTTATTTCACATCAATAAATAGGATGAAAAATTAACATCGTGATATCACAAGAACTGTAAAAGATTTAAGTTCATAAAATTTAAATAATATCTTTTCAATCCTATTAATCGATGTAAAAACAGAAATCCAAAAACGATGAATCATATCGTTACAATGTCCTCTTGACATTCCCAATTTCCTTAGGTATCATCATTGTTGACTAATCCGGTTAATTGAGGTGGTAACTAACCACCATTAAGTTCAGGAGATAATATATGAAACTTTCTACACGTGCTACATACGGTGTGCGGGCTATGCTGGCCATTGCGATGAACCAGAACAAAGGTCCAATGATGACGAAAGATATTGCGGAAATACAAGGTTTACCTCCAACATATTTAGAGCAGCTAATGGTACTTATGCGCAAAGCTGGACTGCTGACCGCTACCCGCGGGGCACATGGTGGCTATTTATTAGCGCGATCAGCAGCGGAAATTACCCTCTTGGAAATCATTGAGATCTTAGAAGGTCCCTTGAACCTGGCGGAATGTCCGGTGGGAACAGGATGTTGCGGCAAACCAGAAACCTGTGCTCTGAACGAATTATGGGCAGAAGGCAGTAAAGCATTATCAGATGTATTCGCCAATATTTCTCTATCAAAAATGGTAGAACGCCAACGCGATAAAGAAGCATCACCTGTATTAATGTATAATATCTAAAATAACAAAATTTTAACCATAAAAGTATCATCGGGAGGAAATTTCATGCAATATGCACAAGACGCAACTAAATTAGTCGGTCATACACCTTTAGTAAAATTAAATCGTGTAACCGACGGTGCAAAAGCTTTGGTTTTAGCAAAATTAGAGATGTATAACCCGGCTAACAGCGCAAAAGACCGCATTGGTATTGCGATGGTTGAAGCAGCAGAGCGGGCCGGACAGATAAAAGAAGACACCATCCTGCTGGAGCCAACCAGCGGCAACACAGGAATAGCCCTGGCGTGGGTAGCAGCAGCCCGCGGGTTAAAGCTGACCCTGGTAATGCCAGAATCTATGAGTATTGAAAGACGCCAGATTTTACTACTTCTTGGTGCAAGCCTGGAATTAACCCCAGCGGCAGATGGAATGACAGGTGCTGTGGAAAAAGCGGTTGAAATGGCTAAAAACGATTCACGCTACCTGTTATTACAACAATTCTCAAATCCGGCAAACGCCACGATTCATCGAATGACCACCGGACCAGAAATATGGCAGGCAACCGAGGGTCAGATAGATTTTTTAGTTGTTGGCGTAGGTACAGGTGGAACTATCACCGGAGCCGGACAATTCCTGAAAGAGATGAAACCTGGTGTAAAAATTATTGCGGTTGAACCGGCATCATCACCGATATTATCCACCGGCAGACGCGGTGTCCATCCTATCCAGGGAATAGGCGCAGGATTTATCCCGGAAGTGTTGGATATAAAATTACTCGATGAAATAATTCCAGTACCATCTGATTTGGCAATTTCCACCACTATAAGACTTTGTCGTGAAGAAGGATTATTTGTAGGTATTTCATCCGGTGCCGCCGCCTGGGCAGCGGTACAACTGGCAAAACGGCCAGAAAACGCAGAAAAACTGATTGTTACAATATTCCCCGACAGTGGCGATAGATACCTGTCAACAACAGCATTTCAGGATGTGTTGAGTTAATTACAGTTAATCTAAAACAATAAATTGGACGATTTTACAATGTTTTCACATCTTTTATCGGCCAAAAAATTGCCACTGCACGTGCCTTCACACTTTTTAAAGGTACAACTCCCCAATACCTGCTGTCAAAAGAGCCGCCTTCAGTGCGATTATCACCCATTACGAATATACAATCTTTTGGTATAACTATAACATCATCTTGTACTAACGGCTGAATTCCTTTGCTATACAAAATATTATCAGGTTTACTAATCCAGATAGATAAATCAGTAACAAAAGCACTTCCATTCCCACCATATTCAGATAATTTAGGACGTCTGACATTTACCTTTTTCATTGGCAAATCAATAAATGAAGGGCATATACCGTTGATGCGATGATTATTTTCATAGGTAAGTCCGTCCACATCTATTAATTCTTGTTTTATACCATTCACATATATTCCTGATTTATCGTTGTATCCACTGACAATTTTAACTCTATCACCAGCGATGGCGATTACTCTTTTAATATACTCATCTTTGAACACCGGTGGAATCATTGCATCAACCAGCACTTTTTGGGTTACAGTTTCCGGGTTGACCATTGAATATAAAATCGGTTGTGTTAAATGATAATCTTCCGGAGTTCTATTTATCGCATTCAAATATTCAGTGGTAATTCTTAATTCTTCTGGAGTCAATGCGTCTGGTTGATTCAAGCTATCCGATAACCATTGTCGCATGCTGTAAAGCTGATTATTATAAATAATAGCTTCTTTCGGAGGGGTAAATACTACCACATCACCTCGACGGGGTGGGTGAAAATTATAGATAAAGCGATTTGCGATTAACCTGTCAGTAATTTCCATCGTGGGAATCATACTGCCAGACGGGATATAGTAGGTTTTTAACAGGAAATTCCACACTATGCCAAAAACTAATATCATGGCAATTATCAAGATATCTATTGTTTCAAGACGCCAATCCTTCTTGCCTTTTTTTTCTTCATCCACAATCTTCTTGCTGCGAAACTTGACATATATTATGCGGATGATGATAAATAATATGCTGAGAGAAATAACCGCTTCCGGTTTTTCCAGCCATTTTAATATCGGTTCAAAAAATATAAAGTACCATTTCATATTCATGAAAACATTATAGAATATCTACACAAAGAAGTCTATTTTTTAGATTTTCACATCGATTAACATGATTATAACTTTTTTTTCGTGTCTTTCATACTTTTCGTGGTTAAATTATCCTACTTCAGTTTTATCACACAATCCGCTGGCATGCCGGGTTTCAATTCACCGGTTGGGTTATTCA
Organism: Armatimonadota bacterium; assembly: GCA_044344305.1. Taxonomy (GTDB): domain Bacteria; phylum Armatimonadota; class Hebobacteria; order CAIYQO01; family CAIYQO01; genus JBAXQQ01. The sequence continues at coordinate 4,838 of JBIJDE010000077.1, read as the reverse complement.
GGGTTATTTTAATACCGAAAACTAACTGGGTGCGTTCATCTTTGGTTTGAGCATTTTTCGGGGTAAACTCCGGTTCACTGGATATTTCGGTGATATTACCGTTGAACTTTTTATTTTTACCTGCCGGTGCGTCGGGTAATACTATTGCTGGCATTCCAATACGTATCTGCGATACAGCCGTTTCTGGAATATAGACTTTTAGCCATACTTTTTTTGTGTCAGCAATCCGCATTATAAGTTGTCCCGGGGTGACACGTTCGCCTTCCTCTACAGATTTTACAACCACAATTCCATCGCGGGGTGAATTAATAGCGGTTTCTTCCATATTGGCATCCGCACTTTTTAACGCGCCTTCTGCCTGTACCACCCTTGCCTGCGCTACCGCAATTTCCTCGCTGCGCGGACCGATTATCGCCAAATCCCATACCGCTTTGGCAGATTTCACCTGTGCCAGAGACTGGTTATATACAGCCAGTGCCTGGGCTATCTGCTCAGGACGCACGCCATTTTGTGCCATTTTATATTTTTGTTCCGCCATCTCAACTGCTTTTTCCATAGCGGATATTTCCTGCGGTCGTGCACCTGATAATATGGAATTATATCTCTGTTGTGCCGCTTCTACCGCCTGTTCTGCCGCACTTATCTCTTCTGGTCGCGCACCTTTTTTTGCCATATTCAGTCGTTCTGTAACCGCATTTCTATTTGCCTTCGCGTTATCTCTAACTGATGTTGCAGTGTCTAACTGGCGGCGTGCAATTGCACCATTATCAAATAATGATGTCGCCCGAACAAGATCGGATTCAGCCAATGTCAGCGTCGCTTCTGCCGCATCAAGTTGTTGTTTAAGTTGGTTTATCTCTTCTACTCTCGGACCGGATTTTACTATTTCCAACTGCATTTTGGCTTGTTCCAGCACTGCTTTTAGTGCGTCCTTATCTTCTTTTCGCGCTCCGGCTTTCAGCAATGATAGATTTTGTTTCGCTTGCTCATATCCTTCTTTTGCGATAGCAAGTTCTTCTTTTCGAGTTCCGGCACGCATTAAATCAAGGTTGGCCTTTGCCGCATCAGCAGTTTTCATCGCGGCTTCATAACCGGCCTGTGCCCTTTGCAAATCCTGACTGCGACTGCCAGCAATAAGCGCCTGCAACCCGGCACGCGCCGCATCTAAATTACCCTGCGCCTGAGTCACCGACCCATGGATTTGTCCACTGCTAATGGTGACGATTCGCATTCCAGAAACGACTTTATCACCTTCATTAACAGGTATGCTTGCCACAGTTCCTGCAACCTGCGGACTTATATTTACCTCGGTTGCTTCTATAATACCCGAGGCCGTCAACTCGGTAGATTTAACATTCTTTTTTGATATAAAATACCCGGCAATACAGCCCAAGATTATAATAACAATAACAATCCGTATCCGTTTATGCATCTCCACACCTCTTAAATGAATTATACCTTATGAATGGGAAATTTAACCAGTGATTGCGACTAACTTTTATTTTACATCGATTAATAGGATTAGTAAGATGATAAAATTCTTTTTTAAATCCTGATAATCAATGTAAAATAAAAAATAAGCACATTTCTCAATTCCATCCTTTTACTAATATCGATTTTTTCTATAAAATAGTATTCAGTTCTACACTGTAAGAGGTTATCATCATGGCAAAAAGTAGTGGACCCGGCGGAGGAGACCGTCACCAACAGGCTTGCATCGCCTCAATTGTAATGATTCGGGTGTTGCTTGGAGTATATTTTTTATATTTAGGCATCTCAGCTATTGCATCTCTGCCCAATGCAAATTCATTTATTGACCAGCTTTTTCGCGAAACAGGGGTAGATGGCAAGATGATAGTAGGTAATTCATGCAAATGGCTGCGTGATTTTCTGGTACATTACGTTCATCCTCATCACATAGGTATTGCATGGGCACTGATAGTGACATGGATTATCACCGGTATAATGTTTATCCTCGGATTACTAACCCGCTTTGCCGCAGGAATCAGCATAATTATCTGCACAGTATTTTTGATTTCACGGCTATACCTGGCAAATGATGTTGTAAACGCGGACAGCATGGGTCTATACGGCGGATTAATAATCATGAGCCTGGCGACACTGATAAGCGCCGCCGGCCGAACCATGGGGATAGATAAAGCAATAGCAGCGAGAACGAAGGTTAAAATACTTTGGTGAAGAGAGAAAAATTGAAAATTAAAAATGCAAAATTAAAAATTATTTCAAGCTCATACAAATGGTAGGGAATGATGTCCTCAGCATTCCGAAAAGAGTTAATTTCTTTTTCAATGAGGAACGTCGGGGACGACGTTCCGTACAGGAAACATAGGTTTTGCAAAAGTCTGCATAATTCGTAATTCGTAATTTTTAATTTTTAATTTTTAATTCAAAAAAGGGTGGCAAGATGAAAGTCCTGGTTATAGGTAGTGGTGGCAGAGAGCATGCGCTGGTGTGGAAACTTGCGCAGAGCAGTCAGGTTGATGGTGTTTTTTGCGCTCCCGGCAACGGTGGCACTGGCGATATTGCGGTTAATGTTAATATAGGCGTTACAGACTTTTCTGCATTGGCTGAGTTTGCTGTCAAAGAAGGAATTGATTTGACGGTAGTCGGTCCAGAGGTTCCATTGGTTGAAGGTTTGGCGGATTATTTCGCCGCGCGCAACCTGCGGGTATATGGTCCGCACGCTGCTGCTGCCATGTTGGAAGGGAGCAAAATATTCGCCAAGGAAGTAATGGTGAAAGCTGGCGTGCCTACCGCCGGATACCATGCTTTTGACAATGCTGATACCGCACTGTCATGGTTAAATACCCAGCCAGCCAATAAGCCTTGGGTAGTGAAAGCAGATGGCAACGCCGCCGGCAAAGGCGTACTAATGTGCGATGACCGCGCCGATGCAATAGCCGCAGTAACAAAAGTTATGGTAACGCGTGAGTTCGGCGATGCCGGCAACAGGGTATGCATCGAAGAAAGATTAAACGGTTACGAAGTATCTTTATTGGCGATTTGCAGCGGGACAGACTGTCTTTCACTTGCCCCAGCACAAGATTATAAACGCATCGGCGAAGGCGACACCGGACCTAACACCGGCGGAATGGGTAACTATTCCCCAGTACCGGAGTTCTCTGCAGAATTAATTCAATTCGGCATTGATAAAGTAATCAAACCTACCCTACAGGCAGTACCGTTCATCGGAACCCTCTTCGTCGGACTGATGATTACTGCGAACGGCCCGATGGTACTGGAATATAACGTGAGATTTGGCGACCCGGAGACCCAGGTGGTATTGCCGCGTATGAAGTCTGACCTGTTCGAGCTATTCATGGCCGCCGTTGATGGTAAATTAGCCGACAAGGTTATCGAATGGTACGATGATAAAGCGGTAACAGTAGTCCTTGCCGCCGGTGGATATCCTGACAGCTATCAAAAAGGCGATGAAATTACTGGTATCAACGACGCAAACGCCATCCCCGGTGTGACCGTTTTCCATGCGGGAACTGCCATTAAAGATGGCAAACTGGTGACCAATGGTGGCCGAGTATTAAACGTAACAGCAGTCGCGCCAACATTCAACCAGGCGATAGACATGGCATACGCCGGCGTGGAAAAGATAAACTGGAATGGCAAAACATATCGCCGAGACATCGCCGACCGTGTGCGAGAAAAGTAGAATGTAATAGTCACTTTGACAAGCAACTTAGTGACCTCTATTATCAGTCGGATCAGTCGGATCAGACCGATAATAAAACTTAAAACAGAGGTAAAGAAAATGAGTAAAAGATTACGTTATGGCATCGTAGGTGCCGGTGGATGTGGATGTGGAAAGCATCTGACCAGTTACGCATTGTATCCTGACGATGTAAAAATCGAAGCAGTGTGCGATATCGTACCGGAAAGAGCCAAAGCCGCAGCGAAGAAATACGGTGCGTCAAAGGTTTATACCGATTATGTTGAGATGTTTAAAGAAGTTAAATTAGACATCGTTTCCGTCGCCACACCTAACTGTTTTCACGCCCCGGTCGCCATTGCGGCACTACAGGCAGGCATAAATGTGCATAGTGAAAAACCTATCGCGTTGAACGCTGCCGAAGCACAGGCGATGACCGATGCGAAAAATGCCAGCGGCAAAAAGCTGATGGTCGGCCTTAACAACCGCTATACCGAAGTATCATTATGGGCGAAAAAATATATCGAAGAAGGTCACCTTGGCGAGATTTACATGGCTCGTTGCGGGTGGCGTCGCCAACGTGGAATCCCCGGTCGCGGTAGCTGGTTCACCCAAAAAGCGATGTCCGGCGGCGGCCCGATGATTGACCTCGGTGTGCATTTCTTTGACCTTACCATGTATCTCATGGGGTTCCCTGCACCCGCATCAATATCCGCCAGCATGTTTGCGAAATTTATCAATGAAGAGCCTACCGTAAAAGGAGAATTAGTAAAAGGAACCACCAATACCGGCGTAGAAGGCGGCATTTGCGATGTTGAAGACCTCGCCACCGGTTACCTGAAAACTAAATCTGGCGCAGCAATTTCATTCGAGTTCAGTTGGGCGTCCAATATCGAGAACGAGTTCAACTACCTCGAATTACTGGGTACTAAAGGCGGCCTGATGATTAATGAAAAAGGTTTCAAAGTAATCAATGAAGTCAGCGGTTCAATATTGTTAAGCAGCCCACAGGTGAAAAATACCACCGGTTGGGGTGAGAACGAAACCAAGCATTTCATCGATTGCGTAAAGAACGACAAAGAGCCAATGTCCCCACCAGAACAAGCCGTTACCATGATGCGCATCATCGACGCGGCATATGCATCAGCGGCAT
>JBIJDE010000303.1:0-6112 GCA_044344305.1 Armatimonadota bacterium | reverse complement strand
TCAGGTGAGCTATACAGGCTTGACCGCCAAAAAGTTTCCCGGCTGTCTGTATGCGTACTATAACGAAACTGCGGGTTAGGGTGGCGGTGATTAATTGTGTCATTAAGGCATCGACCGTGGCGACAACTCCAGAAAATTGCAATTTCCAACAGCTTTTCCCGGGGGTGAAATGTCGCGCGCTATCCGCCAGGGTGGTTATATCCACCGGTTCAGATTTTGTTTCCAATCGCAATGCTCCACCAATCGCCACTTCATTGCCATCAACATATAGTTTTACTTCAATTCCAGGTATGCAACTCATATTTTCACCTCTATTGGAGACGCAAGGCCTTGCGTCTCTACCATCATCAGACGCAAAATATTGCGTCTCTATATGATCAGACGCATAGCCTTGCGTCTCTACTCGTTTTCGTAAACCAGGTAGCGCATTCGCAATATTGCTGATTTGTTGTCGTCTGCACTGCGCAATATTCGGCTGGTACCACGGTTCAGCGGACGCGCGGTGATGCCATCGCTGGTTAATATGGCAAATAACTGTTCCGACGCAGCGGTTATCATTTCCGCCGCCTGCATAGTAGTGCTGATATCGCCAATTGCCCGCACAGTACAGGTTATTTCCCAGCATACCCCGCGATCAACCGCGCCAGCCTCACCAATCAGATAAAATCTGCCGGAAGATGTCGGCGGCAGGTGGTCAAACACCGGATTGCCGGTTAGCGACAACCGCTGATATATCAATTTCTGCAACTTATCATAAGGTATCATAGTAGTATATTTGTCCTTTTTTGGTACACAGAGTCACACAGAGGAGACACATAGCTACACGGAGGAAACTCCCTCTGTCACTGCGGTGACATCTCCCTCAAGAGGGAGACATTAATAATGTCTCTGTGTATCTCTGTGTCTACTCTGTGTAACTCTGTGTCACTAATGGCATTTAAGTATCTGCAAATCACCATCATCCACAACTTGCAATATTTCGAGAATGGTGCCGCTTATATTTATCCGGCAGCCTGTTTTCACTGTATTGTTGCGACGTATAGTTACTTGCTGGTATTCGCCTTTGGATTCAAAGCGACACCAGACTTCGTCGCCATCAACCCAGGTGCAAACAGACCCGCCGCCACCATCACCAGTATATAACGGGGTCAATATAACCCCCCGATATTTCATATCCGCAATATTCATAATTTGTTCTCACCTTTTTTATTACACAGAGATTCACAGAGGAGACACAGAGATTCACGGAGATTAATAAAAATTATTTGCAAGTCTAAATGTTAAATTTCATAATTATTAAGTCATATTAACAAGTATTGATATAATTTTAGCATCAATTTTTAATTTTACATTTTTAACTCACTCCCCTTTTCCTCTGTGAATCTCTGTGTAATTTATTTAATTAAAACAATCGCACTCGCCAGGGCAGTAGCAATCTTTTAATATCGTCTGTCGGTGCGGTTACTTCACGGTTTTCGTACCAGCGTGCAATCATCATCAACATGGCGGTCTGTATCGCTGGCGGGTAATCGTCGGTGCTGCTGCCGTAACCAGCTTGCCAGGTTATCAGCAGCTTTTCATCCGGCTGCAACCCCCAACCGTCGGGAGCGATTACTCGGGTGGAATTGTTGTCGAAATCAATCATATACTCACACGGGTCAATTTCGCGCTCAATTCCCTGATTGTCGATTGCAATTATTGAATCTATCTCCAGCATGGGCGGGCAAGGCAGGCTGAATGTGATCGGTGGATGGCGCATTTGCGCGGTAAGGGTGCGGGTAATAATTGCCCGACCAGTAAATTCCTCGGTCGCCGCCCGGGCAGACGCAATCAGTAAGCTGATCAGCGCGTCATCAGTCGTCGAATCAACCTTCAGAAAAAGCCGTGCAGTAGCCAGGTCAACTGGCTCGATTGCCGGCGGTGTTGTGGTTTTAATTATCATTATTTTTTCCTTTTTTCCATCTCAACCACCCCCTACCCCCTCCTTGGCAAGGAGGGGAGTTTTTGGTCTTTAGTGGTAATATGGTGGTTATTTATTTAATTACTACAAAACTATAATTTACATAACTCCCCTCCTTGCTAAGGAGGGGGCAGGGGGTGGTCCGTTGTTTACAGTCTACTTTCAACTATGAACTGATTTTCAGTTTCTTCACTGCTTCCGGCAGTATCACTTTGCCGCCAACGCGTTTGCGGGCTATGAAACCTACTACGCCAAGGTCGGCGTATTTCTCTGCCAGCCGTTTTACCTCGGTATGGACGCGATCGACAATTACGTAGGCGCGATAGATATCGCCAAATATTACCGGCGCGGCGTTAACCGCGATATCGGGCATATCCGTCGCAAGCAGATATGGTCGTCCCAGGATTGTCGCCGGTACATCATCGGTAAGTCCGGGTTGCCACAGGAAGTCGCCACGGTTATCGGTGAGCAGACGGATAGCCGACATGGTCTGGCGATTCATCACCCATGTTCCTCTTCCCGCATATGGTTCTTTCAGCGAATCCTGTAATGCGAGCAGGTCGATGGCACTGATTGCGTCATCCAATGAGTCAACTGCATTTACCCTTGTTGAGGTAAGCAAACCTTCCGGCTTGCTGGTACCATCGCCAGTGATGAATGCGGAACCTTCCGCTACCCCAAACTGTTCGGCGAACTCTAATTGTAATTCACTTTCCAGATCGTAAACGGTGTCTTCCAAATCTTCTTGAGAAATTTTCACCAGGGCAGTTACCTTATGAGTAGCGATTTCTTCCAGGGTGAATGTCATTCCGGTATCGGTGGTTGATTCTGCCTCGCCGGTCCAGGCGGCACTGATAGAGCCGGTTTTGCGGGGTAGCTGGATTGCCCTTGCCGAGGTTTGACGAACCCGTGCAATGCTGCGAATAGGGGAATATTCTGTCGCGGCACGAATCATTTCACCGACAAAATGTACCGGAGCCAGATAACCACCGGTGGTATCTTCGCCTACGGTCATTAACTTGCGTTCGGATGGAACACCGGTGCGGCACCAATTAACGAAACCGCTGATTTCCTCGCTTTTCATGCCTTTTGTTGCAGGGGTTGGCCGATTCAACCGGGTTTCCAGGCTATCAAGGCGCTGGCTGGCGCGTGCAATCGCCTCATCCATCAATCCGGATTTTACTCCGGTTTCTTCCATGCGCTGGTTCTGTTTTTCCAACATCCCGCGCATCTCCGCCCAGGTCTGGCGGATTTCATTGCGAATCTCTTTCATCTCCATTTTTTGCTCCTTTTATACTACTGATGCGCAATTTTTACGCAGCCAGTTTTGTATTTCATCCAACAGGCTTTTTATTGATACGGCTTCGCTTTTTACCTCATCAACACATGCCGCCGGGTTGGCCGGGAAAGTCACCAGTGACAGTTCCCACAACTTAATTTCCTGCAAGTGCCGGGTATTGCGGGCGGTGTCGTAACTATGACGCACCGCGTCATAGCCAATAGACAACCCGCAAATTGCCCCGGCACGCAGTAATGCGTATGCCTCTTTGCCGCGGGGAGAATCAAGTACCAGCTTGCCTTTCACCCGCAACCCGTAATCGTCCTCACTGATAGCCAGAGTAATTCCCACCGGGTTACCCGGGTTGTGCTGCCACAATATCGGCACTTGCTGGCGGTCATGCAGCGATTTTGCAAATGCGCCTTTCTCCACCACGTCACCCTGGTAATCCTGGTTACCGAATACCGAGGCGTAACCCTCGAAAATCCCCTGTTCATCATCGTAAGACTTAATTTCCAACTGAAAATCAGACTTATCCATCTATTAATCCTCCTCATTCCATCCATCACCGTCATTGCCGCGGGTGGCAGAATACAAAAACTCTTCACCCATGCTTTGCAGCAGCTCCGGCAGCGACCCAATGTCCGCCACCTGCTGACTAACTTCCTCGCGAACCCCGTCGCACTCAATTACAACCGTAACTGTCATTGTACTTCTCCTTTTATTTATATTTTTAAAAATTTAAGTTAGTGCCAAACCAAACCACCCCCTACCCCCTCCTTGGCAAGGAGGGGAGTTATGTGAGTTAATTGATAATATGGTGGCTTCGATAATCAAAATAAATCTTGATTTATTAAACTCCCCTCCTTAACAAGGAGGGGTGGCCGAAGGGCGGGGTGGTTTCGCCTACCACAAATCCCTCACTACATAATAGTTTGCAATTTGCAATTTACAATTTGCAATTTTAACTAATCTCCAACATCTTCCTCGCCTCATCCCGCTCAATCACCCCTGCCTTCACCGCTTCTATTGTTCGCGTCCACAGTTTTTCGCGGTCTTCCTGAAGGGCTTCTATTTTATCGGGGTGGTAGGTGAAGATATATTTTTCTGTGCCGAAACTGTTTCCCAGCCAGCGGGTTATTTCGTCGGATAGCCAATCGAGAAGAGGTAGCACCGTTTCCAGGTAAAATGACCGGCGCGCTTCGCGGTAGTTGGAATATGTTTTCGATCCATTATCACCCAGCATTTCCGGCGGCACACCGAAGGCGATACAGATCTCGCGTGCGGACATCGTCATTCCTTCCTGCCACGCCATATCGTCGGGGGTCAGGCTCACCTTTTCCCACTTCAACCCGCCTTGCAATACCAGTGGTGTACCGGCGTTTGTCGCTCCGCTGTAACTCTCGCGCAGGGTGCGGCGCATGTCGTCTATCTGGCGGTCGGTGAGGTATTCATTGGTGGATAATATGCCGCTGGGACGCGCACTTTGCTGCAACAGAGCCACATTCCAGGTGCGTCCGGCATTGTTCTGGTCAACGCTGCGGGAAGCGGCAGATAATGCTGGCAAACCTATCCAGCTATCCAAAGGGTTTACCGTTTTTAAATGCAATATTTCGTGGGGGGAAAACTCAAAAGTTTCATCGCTATTGCGGTAACGATAACCGGCTACGGGACAAAAGGTGTCCCCGGCGATAATTTCTACCAGGTTCGGCTGCAGACTATGAATCTCGCGACCGGGATGAACATCATGCAGGTAGGCATTACCGCTGATCAGCAGCATCGTCACTGTTTCCTCAATAAGTCGCGTCCATGACTCGCCGGGTTGCGGGTGACTGATTACCCGGGCGGCGCGGCAATTAGCATCTTCCACCGGCCCATCCGCCGTCACCCGCATCGCCCGCCACGGTATACCGGCAATGGCGCCGGCAATCTTTTTTATACAGGCATAAACATACACATTCTGCGCGTACCCCTCGCGGGCATAACTGTCATATCGCGCCGGCATCCATGTCGCCCGTCCACTGCCCAGCACCACCCCGCCCCCGCGCGACCGGGCAAACAAATCCGCAAACTTCTTAAACATACACATAACCCCCAATAGCAAAAAGCCCCGCACTAACCCGATGTAATCACCAGGTAAACGCGAGGCTCGTGGCCATATCAATATTTCGTTATGCGCCTATTATATGCAAACATTTGTTTGCTGTCAAGGGGGTATTTTTTTGTCTGAACCTCGGATTGAGAGGATTGGGGGGCTTTAGGGGGATTTTTTATCTGAACCGCAAATTAGTATGATTTTGTATGATTAGAATGATTTACCCTTGTTTTCTAATTATCCGCTAAATTTTAATTTTATCTAATAAACAACGTCAATTTCATAAAAAAACAACTCACCTATAAACAAACCGCCCCGTAAAATCATTTCAATCTTTCTTAATCATTTTAATCTGCGGTTCAGAAAAAAACTATTATTATTTCAATTCACCCTTGGGAGATGTTTCTTTAACTGACTCTTTTTCCTTTATATCAGCTATTTTTTTATCAAGTTCATCGGCTTCTTTATCTCGATTAGTTTTTCGATAAATTGTTGACTGGTAGAAATAAACATCGGTTTTTGTCGGTTTTTTCATATCGGGATTAGTTTCTAATTGAGCGAGGATTTGTGTCAACAGCTTTTCTGCCTGATTATATTTACCATCTATTATATAAAACTCTGAAAGATTTAATAAGTCATTATAATATGCATTTTTACTTTTTCTAAGGTTCTTTTCGTCAATAGCAACTACTCGCTCACATAATGTTATAATATGTTTTAATTTCACAGTATCCGGTGGGTAGATTGTTAAATCATCCTTATTCACAATAAAATATGA
>JBIJDE010000227.1:0-7596 GCA_044344305.1 Armatimonadota bacterium | reverse complement strand
ATAACACTTAAACATTCTGCAACTTTAAGATTATTTTTACCATATATTTTTTCATTGATTTCCAGTCCGCGGGTCAAATATGGTTCTGGTGATTCATTTTTAAAAAACTCTGCTTCATGGAAAAAAGAATACATTAATCCAAGATTATTAAGACTCTCAACAACTTCGGGATAATCTCTATCGTGTTTTTTATCTCTTATCGAAACTGCGCGTTTTAATAAAGATTCCTGTTTTTTAACTATAACTTCAGTCAAATTTTCCAAATTCACCATATTATTAACTATTCCCACGGCATATCGGTCGTTTATATTTTTAATAATTTCACGACTTTTAGGACCATAAGTTTTCTCTACTATTTCCAGTGACCGATCAAAAAGTAATTCTGCCTGATCAGGTTGTCCAGTAAATAGATATGCCTTTGCCAAATTATTAATATTATTTATCGTATCTGGATTACCATATTTAAGTGATTTTTCTCTGATTTCAAGGGCACGTTTGTAAAGTGGTGCAGATTTGTGATATAAAAGATAAGAATCATATAATTTTGAAAGATTATCCAGTTTTTTAGCAATATTCAACTGATCAGAACTTGGGTGTTCCTCAGCTTTTTTTAAGGCTTTTATTGCTTCTGTAATATCTTTATTGTTGAGAAATTTATCAGCTTGTTCAACCCATAATTTATTGATCTGGTCAAAATTATTAGTTGACTCGGTCTTCTGACCATAAACAACATGACATACTCCCAATGAACATACCAAAATTAATAACAGTGTAAATAAACTCTTCATAAACTTCTCCATATTTATTGTTGAGAATAAACTCAATATTGAATCTATGTTAGCAATATAGAATTAGGTTGTCAAACAGTTATTATAGTCCTCTTTTCTATCTGAACCGCAGATAGAATGATTTTATGGGGTGGGTTGTTTATACTTTGTGTTGTGAAATTATTTGTCTGAACCTCGGATTGAGAGGATTGGAGGGATTTAGGGGGATTTTTTATCTGAACCGCAGATTAAAATTATTTTGTATGATTGGAATGATTTACAATTGTTTTCTAATTATCCGCTTGATTGTAATTTATCATTACCTTGGATTTATTGAGGTAATTTTATCTAATAAAAAATGTCAATTTCATAAAATACAACTCCACCTATAAACTAACCACCCCGTAAAATCATTAAATCATTCTTAATCATACTAATCTGCGGTTCAGAAAAAAAACCAAATCCTATGAATCCAAAAAATCCTCTCAATCCGAGGTTCAGACAAAAAAAACAAAAATCCCCCCAATCCTCTCAATCCGAGGTTCAGACAAAAAAGTAAAACTACACCTCTCTAATTTTTTAATTGACGTCATTAGCTTGATATAATAAAATATGATTGATGAGGAAAATTAATAGTCATTTACGATTTGCGGGGGCTGAGTCGACGGTGAAATCTGACCGTCAGGCTTATAATATCTATGTTCAGGGGGCGCGGGCATTTGAGACAAAAGATTTTGCCGCGGCTGTTGAATACCTGAGCAGAGCTACTGAATTGAATCCAAAGATAGAAAAGGGATGGATGTTTTTGGCTTTCAGCCTGTTTATGCTGGAGAATTACGAGGAATGCGAGAAGGCGGTGGATAATTGCCTGCAGATTGTTGATAACCCTTTCATGGTGCATTTAAAGGGAAAATTGATGTTGATTTTCCAGAAATATTCTGCGGCTGAGAGATATTTCCGTCACGCGTATGAACTGGCTCCAGGAGAATTAGAGTTTACCCATGATCTGGCGGAGTACCTGTATGCAATTGGCAAATACGAAGATGCTGCCATCTATTATTCGATGGTATTAAAGACCAATTATTCCGATATTTATATGTTATTAAGTTATAGCCATTGTTTGATGCGTAAAGATGAAACAGAAATAGCTGCAGAAATAATGGTGAAATTATTAATTGAGCATGCCGCTTCGGTGCAAATACGTGACGAAATAATAAAGTTTTTCATGAATATTCCCGAGAGTTTTGCAGTAAAGGACAAGTTATTCAAAGAAATGATGAGCATCGCCGGGAATAAATACGATAATAACGAATTAGTTTTCCTTACCTGTGGAATGATATATTCAAAAATGCAAAGTTACGATAATACTATCATTGCGCTGGAGTTATATGCAGAATATGGCATCGACCAGGCGCCGGAAATACTAAATATGCTGGCAATGGCCCATATACAACAGGGGAATCGAGAACGTGCAATGGCGGTATTAACCAGCGCAGCGGAAAAATGGGGTGATTTTGTACCTAATCTGGTACAACTGGGTATTATGCTGGCCGAGGATGGAAACTTTGCAGATAGCGATGAAGTCATGCAACGCGCCAGAGATATATCGCCGAACTCAAAAGTTGTTAAAAATGCTGAACATATTATAACAAAGAACAAAAAAAGATGATGATTCTTATTCCTGAATAAGTCTATTTTTTTTCTGGCTCTGCTTTAAAATCAAGAGTACCCGTTTCCTCCCCCATCAATGTATTCATTTCTTTCAGACTTTCTCGCAATCTCTTTTCTTCAAAATCCAATATTACTTTATCTGAGTTTTTTATTTCAAATGGGAACTCTTCTTCAGCAGTAGTTTTACCATTTCGCAATGATGTTATCAGCGCCTTGGCGGTAATGCGCGGATATGCATCTAAAAAAGCATCCTGCAGCAACGGTACTTCTATACGTTCAGCATCTGTAAGAATAAACTTGGGTATTTTATTATCAACATCTGCAATTAATTCCAATATTGCTGTTAAATTTATAACCTTACCGGTTCCTAATGGACAATTAACCAGTTTAATACCGTCGGTAGTGCGATACACCTCAAAATCTTTCATATGTATTGCGCGGATGAAGGACTTTAACGTTTTTGCACTTTCATATGGGTCTTCTGGTACACTTAACGGATTTCCAGTATCAAAACATATACCGACATATTCGCAATTCAACGCTTTTACAAATGCCAACAGGTCAACGGCTGCAATATGGAGTCCATTTTTAATTAACAGCATTATTTTCCATGTTTCCGCTGCCTTTAATGCCGGTTCAAGATCATGAATTATTCCTTGAAGTCGCGCGGTTCTTTCTTTAACATGACCTTCTAAATTTGATATTTCAACCGTTACAGATTTTGCCCCGGCAGTACTTGCCGCATGAATCATTTTTGCCAGAGCATCTCCAGTCAATTTTTCAGAAGTAAAATGTAAAGTTAACCCGTTACGTTTTGCATCATTTCCCAATCGTGCCAATGCCATCAAATCTAACAAACCTTCTGGTTGTTTTGGTGAATCTGCCGGTAAATTCGGCAGTAAGGTGGGTGGTAAATTTGGTGGCAAATTCTTTTCTACTAATTGCAGATTGGAAAACCCCATAGCTTTCGCTTTCTTAAAAAATTCTTCAATTTGCATTATTCCCTGCCCAATAGGCTTATAAGTATGTAAACCCATATGCAGTGATAATGAATAGGCATGCAACGAAAATTTCATAATTCTCCCCGGAACATCTCTTTGACGGTGTTATTTTACTATATTTTTACCCATTCTTGTAAGGGATGAAAACTAATGTTTGATAATTAATGTTGAAAAATATTTGATTTTTTATAAAAAGGTGTTCAAATGGAAAATCATATAAATAACAAAAAAGAGTACAAAAGATAATGATTATTATTCCCGGACAAGTTTAATAAAAATATTTTTATTAAGAATTTAACACAGTTTTAACATTTCTTGGGTATAAATTCGTTATAATAATCAACGGGTTATTATAAAAGCAACGTGAGGAGATTTTTTAGATGGCTGAAAGCGATAAAGTTTATACCCTTATTTTAGGTGGTGGTGCCGGGCGTCGTTTATTCCCGCTGACACAGGACCGGGCAAAACCGGCAGTTCCATTAGCTGGTAAGTTTCGTTTGATAGACGTTCCTATCAGCAACTGTATCAACTCGAAATTGGGCAAGATATTTGTTGTAACTCAATTTAATAGCCAATCAATGCATCGGCATATCCATAACGCGTATAAGTTTGATATTTTCAGCGATAGTTTTGTTGAAATATTAGCAGCAGAACAGACACAACAGCGTTCGGAATGGTTCCAGGGAACCGCCGACGCAGTTCGACGCAACTTGTGGCATTTAACCGACCCCGAGGTTGACCGAGTATTAATTCTCAGCGGCGACCAGTTATACCGCATGGATTTCCGCGATATTATCAAAACCCATGCCGAAAACCGTGCCGAGGTTACAGTTGCTGCTACTCTACGTCGACCAGACCGCGTTGAAGGACTGGGCATTTTAAAGATTGACCGTCATTTCCGCGTCATCGACTTTGTAGAGAAACCTGACCGCGCTACCTTGAAAAATCTTATTATTCAGGGTGAAGATCTGGCTCCATTGGGAATCAAGGCAGAAGGACCGGTTGTATTGGCATCAATGGGCATTTATATGTTTAACCGCAATCGACTGGAACTGGCACTTGATAACGAAATGGATGATTTTGGTCGCAACGTTATCCCCTGGTGTATTCAGCACATGCGGGTATTTGTACATCCATTCATGGGATATTGGGAAGACGTCGGTACCATCCGCAACTTCTTTGATGTAAATATCGACCTGACAAACCAGGTGCCAAAATTCGATTTTTACGAACAGGGACGTCCTATTTACACTCACCCGCGCTTCCTGCCGAACGCGAAGGTTTGCGGGGACAGCACGGTAAACAGTTGTATCCTCAGCGATGGTGCCGTGGTGAACAACTCCATATTAAACCGCTGTGTTATCGGAATTCGTTCAATTATAAACTCAGGATGCAACCTGAATGAAGTAATCATGATGGGTCAGGACCGTTATGAAACCGCGGAAGAATGTGAAGAATGCGCCGGATTACCACAGCGCGGGTTAGGCAAGGGATGCAACATATCACACGCGATTATCGATAAAAACGCCCGCATCGGCGATGGCGTAGTGATAACCAACCACGTCGGCAAACCGAATGAAGATGGCGATTGCTACTGCGTTCGCGACGGCATCGTGATAATCCCCAAAAACGCCATCGTACCGGATGGACGAAAAATATAGGTTGTTATTAATTGGCCTCTCTGTTTTTTTGGATGGAGAGGCTTTTTTTGTAGATATTTTTATCAGTCGGATCGGTCGGATCAGACGGATTTATCAAATTTTGCTAATCGCATAAGACATGAAAGGTATAAATCAATGAACCTAACCCTGAGTATTTTCCCGAAATTTTTCAATAATCTTTCGTTGCCGGAATTAGCCGGTTTAATTCGCGAAACCGGCCTGGACACTACTAACCTGGTGGTGCGAGGCGGTTTTTGGGTAACACCAGAGAATATCGCTACCGAGTTGCCGGTATTTATGCGGAATATGGCGGTCGAGGGATTGCAGGTGAAATTTGCCACCACTGGTTATTCGGCAAAAGAGCTGGTGCGAAACAGTGACCCGTTGAAAATAATGGCGGATAACGGCATAGACTATTTTCGTATGGGATATTTTGGTTATGACAGCGATGTGAAAGGTGCAATTGCTGGCGCACGCGCCGACTTGAGTGCATTAGCAGAGAAATGCGAAGCGGCAGGCATCCGCGGAGTATACCAGGTGCATCATGGCACATTGATATCAAATGCATCGGCGGCATATACAGTGATCAATGGATTATCGACAAAATATTTAGGCATCGAACTTGACCCGGGCAACCAGTGCTACGAAGGATGGGAGAATATCAGTCGGTCTATAAATCTGCTGGGTGACTATTTTTGCGCCATGGGGATTAAAGATACTGTTGTACTGCGAGATTCGACAAAAATTAACACACCCACAAAAGGCTGGTATCGTGAGTTCGTGCCGTTGAATGAAGGTGTAATTGACTGGTATGAAATCGTCAGGGCATTGAAGGTGGCAGATTTCAGCGGTCACCTGGTATTCATGCCATTTTATGATGAAAATAATCTGCCGGAAATGCGAAGAAAACTAAAAGTAGAAGTAGCCTATCTGCGCCAGGTAATCGCCGATGTGATGGGGGAATAATGATGGAAGAAAAACGATACATGATAAGCCAATTGGACGATATCGACCCGGTAGCATGCCCATGTGGCATGTCGCGTCGCGCCTTCGTGTCACCCGACAACCCGGTTGCAACTCTGCACATGGTGGATATCTCGATAAATGCCAAAAAGCATTACCACAAAAAGCTGACGGAGATTTACCTGATTTTAGAAGGTGAAGGCGAGATGGAACTGGACGATGAAATAATCCCGGTAAAACCGCTAACCGCCATATTCATAAAACCAGACTGCCGCCACCGCGCAATCGGCAACTTGAAAATAGTGAATATACCGGTGCCGGCATTTGACCCAAATGACGAGTGGTTTGATTGAAATACTATATATGAAATAAATAACAAAAAAGTTTTTCGGGTTATAACCCGAAAAACTTCTTAATTTCAATAGTTTTTATGGTTATAACCCGAAAAACTATTGAAAATCGCGGTATAATCTATTATAATTCGTTTGTTGACATTCAATTATGGAGACAGCAATGATAAATAGACCGCATTATATGAATCAAATATTGCCTTTTATAAATACGCCTTTTGTAAAGATATTAACGGGAGTAAGGCGTTGCGGCAAGTCCACAATATTATTGTTGCTAATTGAAGAGTTGAAAAATCGCGGTATTCCGACAAAAAATATCATGCATTTCAATTTTGATTCTTTATTGAATGATGCTATAAAAGATTATCGTGATTTATATAAAACAATTTCCAGTCAGTTAATAAAAGGTGAAAAACTGTATCTTTTTCTTGATGAAGTGCAGGAAGTTGCGGAATGGGAACGTGCAGTTAACAGTATAATGATCGATTATGATGTAGATATCTACGTAACCGGATCAAATTCAAAAATGCTGTCATCAGAAATATCAACTTACCTTACCGGTAGATATATCAGGTTTAATGTTTATCCCCTGTCATTTAACGAATATCTTTCATTCAAATCAAGTTATACTGATACCACAGATATTCAGAATGAATTGACTTTGTACTTGAAAATGGGTGGATTTCCTGCCATACATTTGCGTGATTATTCGCAGAATGAGGCATATACTGTCGTAAATGATATCTATAATTCAACAATCTATAAAGACATTGTTCAGCATAGCGGTATACGTAAAGTGGAACAACTTGAAAGAGTTGTTAAGTTCGCATTTGATAATGTGGGGAAAACATTTTCAGCAAAATCAATCTCTGATTATTTAAAAAGTCAGCATCGATCAATAGATATAGAAACTGTATATAATTATTTATCACTGCTTGAAAATGCTTTTATACTTTATCGTTGCCCGCGTTATGATTTGCGTGGTAAAGAAATTTTAAAAACTCAGGAAAAATATTACATTTCCGATCCGGCATTAAAATATTCAATACTGGGTTATCATCCAACTTCAGTATCTGCAATGCTCGAAAACATCGTATACCTGGAACTAAAAAGACGCAGCTATGATGTATATGTAGCAAAATCTGACAATAAAGAGATAGATTTTATAGCGATAAATAAAAAT
>JBIJDE010000092.1:0-12715 GCA_044344305.1 Armatimonadota bacterium | reverse complement strand
GCAAGGCAATTAATTGCTCGGTAGTGCCGGTTGTTGCAGGCGATGATTCAGATCAGGCAGTTGCAGATACGTTGACCGCAGCAATGATTTGTAAATTTAGAGACAAATTTGGAAATAGTGCCGTCAACAGGACTACTCTGATAAATGTTGCGAGTGATAACATCAATAATGTTGTTGATGAAGCGAAAAAAAGCTTTGATAATACGCAAAACAATTATTTAGTTGTTGGAACAGTCAAAAAGTCAAAATATGGTTATTTGTTCTCGGTTGATATTATCAATGGTTCAGATAATTCGATTATTAATACCAATAATCATCCAGTGCTTATTCCTGATGATAGCTTCAAGACTGCATTTGTAATAAATAAAAATAAAATATCTTAAAAAAGTTGGGAACTTTTTAGTAGTAAAAGATACATATCTAAATGTAAGTATCTTATTACCTGAAAGGAGGAACAATATGAAACTTAAATTATCCCTGAAGTGGTTGTTTACAGCCGCATTGATATTGACCAGTTTAAATGGCGTTATTGCACAACAGGCAGCTTCAACGACAAAAGTCACCGTAGAAGTATCAAATGTTGTTGATGTGAAAGCGGAAGGAAAGATTGACTGGTCGAAAGAAGAAATCCGGGCGTTAGGCATTGGAATGGCACCAACTTTTGCAACAAATCCTGCTCAAGTTAGAATATTTGCCCGGGAAGCCGCTATCGTCGCCGCCGAACGCAATTTGCTGAAAGTTATCAGCGGGGTACAAATCTCGTCAGAAACAACGGTGGAAAATCTCGTATTGGCAAATGATGTCATCAAGACAAAAGTAAATGGATTGTTAAAAGGTGCTGTGATTGTCAGCGAAAAACAATTACCTGATAATTCATATGAAGTAGTGATGGCAGTGCAGATGTATGGCAAGAAAGATTCATTGGCAAGCTGCATAAATCTGGCTGATCAGTTTAAAACTGTTAGTCCTGAAGTTAAAATTACCCCAGCAGTTGTCGAACCCACAGTGAAGCCTGATCCAACTGTAAAACCTGTCGACCCGCCGCTAGTTGTTCCATCTGCCGGTTTTACCGGATTGATTATAGATTGCCGCGGATTGGGTCTAAGCCGTTCGCAATGTCCGCGCATACTGGAACAGAACAATGTTAATATTTGGAGTTCTCTAACTGTATCAGCAGACCTGGTGAATGAAAAGGGTATCGTTGGATATTATTTATCAGAAAACGACCCGACTATCGTTGAACGTGTCGGTAAAAATCCTCTGAAAATTATTGCATTGCGTACTGCCGGTGGGAAGAGTTTTAAGACTGATGCTGTTATCAGTCCGGCAAATGCAGAACTTATTCGTACAGAAAACGCCAAAACAATGTTCCTGGAAAAGTTGAATATAGCTTTTCTAACCGATAAATAATCGCTTCACATTATAAGTGAAGATAAATATTAAAAAAGGAAGGTAAATGATATGACAATTAACATTATTAAGAAAGCCGTTTTAACGGTTTCAATTCTCGCTATGAGCCTCGCGGCATCATTCGCCGCTCAACAGGAAAAGGTTAACCCTACTCCCAGATGTAATGATGACGCCGTAGTATGGCAGGGAGAAATGCCAAAGAATCCGCAGGCTGGCGATACCTGGACTAATCCAGTAGATGGATCAGAAATGATATTTGTGAAGAAAGGATATTTCAAGATGGGCAACGACCAGATTGCTGATGAAAAACCTTATCATAATGTCTATCTAAAAAACTATTGGATATCCAAGTTCGAGGTTACGGTTGGTCAGTATAAAAAGTTTTGTGAGATTTCCCAACACCCAATGGCGAAAGAGCCCGCTGCCAAGTGGCTGGTTAATTCACCAATTGTAAATGTAGATTGGAATGATGCAGTTGCGTATGCCAAATGGGCAAATGGAAAACTGCCGACAGAAGAAGAGTGGGAGAAATCAGCCCGCTGCAGCAAACTGATCTACCCGTGGGGAAATACCTGGGATCCAGCCAAATGCAATAACGGGTTGGAAGGAAAAAATGCACCGACAAAAGTAGGTAGCTATCCCGCCGGCGCAAGTGAATATGGCGTGATGGATTTGGCCGGTAACGTTGCTGAATGGTGTTCGGATGAGTTTAAGAAAGAAGGCGATGTCAGTTCATACCGAATTATACGCGGTGGATCATGTGTGGATATAACATCCAACGCATATCATGCCAGCCGTCGTGACTACCTGGCACCATCCGCAAAGGTTGATGTTATCGGATTCCGATATGTGATGAGTGCAAGATAAAATAATATGTAATATTGCTATTGGGGACGGTCAGTTTCCAATAGCAATGGTCAATGAAAGGGTGAATATTATGTTTACGAAATTAGTATCAAAAATTATCATAATAGCGGCAATTTTTACTTTTAGCTGCTGCTTAGCGTTTTCCGCAGACGTTGAAATGAAAACAGTTACCGCCCAGGGTGTAGGTATCGGTGCTGATAAAGCCAAAGCTCGTGATGAAGCAATTCAGGATGCCCAACGCAAAGCTGTAGAAGTAGGAGTTGGATTATATATAAAATCAGAAACTATAGTCGCCAATTTTACACTTGTATCCGATAACATATATAAAGAATCTGCTGGATTTGTACATACATACACCATTGAAAACGAAGGATATGATGCTAATAATGAGTTTTATCGGGTAACCATCAAGGCACAGGTATCCATGCAGAAATTAGAATTAGCATTGGATAATTTATATGATAAATTGAAAATAGCTGGTAATCCGCGCGTACTTATTGCAATAGCAGGAACCCAATCTCTATCCGACCCGGATGGCGTTGCCAATTCATTGACAAATGCAATGATTGAGAAAGGTTTTAAAGTCTTTGATGAAGATCAGCTAAATAATATTAGACAAAAAGATGCGTTGCGATTAATTATGAATGGTAATGTGGAGAGTAAAACCATCATGTTATTGCAGGATAAAGCTGATATTATAATTACAGGTAAAGTATCCGCAACCACCGCGGAGAGAATATTCGCAGACCCGACTACTTATAGCCAGTGTGCTACATTGGATGCAAAAGTTATCCGTGTTGATACGGCGCAAGTAATAGGTGCTAAACGTGGACAGGGAGTCGGTGCTGATTTTACCGCAAAAGGCTCATTACAGGCTGCTGAAGATAAAGCAGGGATTAATTATTACGAGAATAACAAGCTTAATTTGCTTCGCGCTGTATTAGACCCATGCAAGGAATATACTATCAAAGTGGTTAATTGTTCTTACGGACAACTTAATCAGGTTGATAATAAATTAGCTGACAATCGATTTATACGCAGTAAAACAGAAGCGGTGTACGAAGAAGGAGACGGTGAAGGATATGGGATTATGACTGTTTACTTCAATGGAAATGCTAAAATGTTGGCAACTCACCTGGAAACGGCAACTGGTATTAAATTAGCCGTGAAATCAGTAACTAATATGACCATCACAGTTAAGCCTATAAAAAATTAAAAAGCTAAATTAACATTTATTTCCGGACAAGTTTTTTATATTTGTCCGGAAATAATGTATAAAATAAGGTTATAAAAAATAAGTTAACGTTATCAAATCTTTTCGCTATTATAAGGCATAGACACCATTGTTTATACCGTTACTATAGCGAAAAGTCTGCGTTTGTAACAGAATATGTAATTTACGTATTGTAAATAATGATGGTATCTGTTAGCGTTACTAAAAATATTATTAATTCTAATAGGATATCGCTTTTAAAGATAAATTCGCTTAAAAATGGTCGCTTCGACAGGCTCAGCGACCGGTCGCTGAGCTTGTCGAAGTGACCTTAAGGGAAAATACTGTTCTAATTGAAGGTAAGGATTTTATGAAACTGCTCTTTTTTATTTTAATGCTTATGACATTACTTGTTTTGCCTCCAGTGCTGAAAGCACAAGATGAAGGCGAAGTTGTCGCTGATGATGAAATGCAGGAAGGTGACGAGGGTGAAGAAGCTGTTGAAGGTCCTGATTATTATTTCTCAGTGGCAGATTGGCAGAATCTGGCAGAATCCTCAAAGACAAATATGGTATTAGGAATATATATGGGAACCGTTGTCGGTGAGAGCATGCTGGATGGGTCTGTGACAAGAGCAGGAAGCGCAGAAAAACGAAAACTACGTCGTTACCTGTTGGATGGTTGGGGTTCTTCACCGGATACATTCGTCGAAGAAATAAATGCAATTATTGATGAAGATACCTACCGAATATCAAGCGCATTTATTCGCGCTGAAGCAAATTTTGCCATGAAAATTGACGAAAATAATCGTGCAGTCATGTTAGTTGATTTTGCAAAAATACTGGAAAGATACTATCCACCTGAAAAAGATAAGGGTTTAATAGGATGTGATGTTGATACTGTTGATTCCTGGAATTCAGCAGTTGAAGCAGGTGAAGAAAAAAACTTTGCCATAGGTTTTTTAAACGGTATTGATACCGTAAGATTATATGCTGATTCCGGAGAAAGAGTGCCTTTTACCTTTAGAGTAGGACAGTATGTGACAGAAATGAACAAAATATCA
This sequence comes from Armatimonadota bacterium, assembly GCA_044344305.1. GTDB lineage: Bacteria > Armatimonadota > Hebobacteria > CAIYQO01 > CAIYQO01 > JBAXQQ01. The sequence goes on along the minus strand of JBIJDE010000092.1, from coordinate 8,162 downwards.
AAGACGTATGCCGGTGAAAACGAAACAGATTTAGGTGTGGCACACTTGATGCTGTTGTCACATGTTAAATTAAATAATAGGGTAAAGAAAAAATAATATGAAATTTAGAAATTTAGTTCGCTTGTTTTTGATAGTGATATTCATTGTTTCACGAAATATTGCTATTGCTGAGCCATCTGTATGGATGCTGTCCATTGGTGTCGGTAAATATACCAATCAAGGTTTGAATTCACTTGAATATGCAGCACAACATGCCAAGGACGTTGCTGAAGCTTTCAGAAGTTCGCGACCTCAAAACACCAATACTATTATATTAAGTACAGATTCGCCTGATGACAGAATGCAGCCAACCTGTGTAAATGTTTTTCGTGAGTTAGGAAAATTAGAAAAATCGGTAAAGAAAGACGATTTGTTGATATTATATTTTTGCGGGCATGGTATTGAGGCGCAGGAACAGCAATTGCTGTTAATGAAGGAAGCTTGCCTAACTGATAAATATTCACGTGAAAGAAGCACTATGCCATTGATTCAATTAAAAAAACGTATTGAAGAATTTCCCTGCCAGGGACGTCTATTATTATTGGATACGTGCCGTGAAACAGAAGAATCACTACAAAAAACAGCCGGCGAGGCTTCTTCGCTTATAACAAACAGCAATTATTTAACATCTGGCGGCAACTGGCAGGTACAACCGGGTAAGATATCAGCAACTTTATATAGCTGTAGCGAAAAACAAAAGACATATCATGGGCGTGATGGTTCATTTTTTGCAAAAGCGTTGATAGACGGTATTTCTGGAAATGCTGCAGATGCGGATGGAAAAGTCACTCTGGTGTCACTTGATAAATATGTGAAAAAGTATGTTTCGACAACTGTGAAAAATGATATCGGAAGATCTGCGTTTCAGATGCCATATTTAGATTCAACACCACCCAATGATATGATTTTATCACCTGGTCGGCCTGAATATATTGCTTGCCCGCCATTTGAATGTGATTTTAATAACGATACAGGTAAAGTATGTTCAGAGATGCTGCAGACCTATTTCGCGGAATCAGGAAAATTATTTATTGTTGAGCGTACAAAGCTGAATATTATTTTAGCAGATGCCCGTTTATCCGTAGTCGGTATTACAAAACCAGAAAAAAATAAAATACTTGGTGAACTTTTAAATGCTAAATATCTGTTTGCAGGATCTGTAAGACGTGTTGATGATGTTGGCAATCAATTGTATTTAACGGTTGGATTGGTTGACAGGAGTAATGGCGAAGTTATTCCTGGTATGTCGGCAGATATAACAACCGATGTTCAAAACCTTCGAATTGGGATACGAACTATTGGTGAAAAGTTATTAAAAAAAATGAAAGGTGACGAAATCGGAGGTGACCCACCGCCTTCTAATGCAAAAGGATCTTTAAGGATTGAATCTAATCCACCTGGTGCTAAAGTATTTGTCGGGGGGTTAGAAATATCAGGGGTAACACCTGTAATGGTTCCAAATTTACCTGTAGGTGATATGACTATTGTAATTTCCTGTGAAGGATATGGCGATGTTTCTCAAAATATAGTTATTCAACCTGACAAGCAGGAATCATTAAGTATAACTTTACCTAAACTTCAAGGAGTTCTTACTGTTAAATCCAAACCTGTAGGAGCAAAAGTTTATCTTGATAATATAGAAAAAGGTTTAACAACACCTGCAGGTTTAGCACTCATTGGCGTTTCTGTTGGCAGACATAAAATTAAAGTTGTCTGTGATCGTTATCGTGATTGGACTACTGATATTGATGTAATAAATCAAAGTAATAAGGTAATATCCGCAGAACTTATCGGTTTACCCAGCAAAGTTATTATATCCACTTCCCCCAAGGGTGCTTTAGTGCAATTAGATGGTAACAATGTAGGAGTTAGCCTGTTAACATTATTAAATATTGAACCAGGTAAACACACTGTCAGGGTATCAATGCCCGGTTATGATTTCCAGCAGCGCAATATTAATTTGCTGCCAGCCGGTGCAGAAACGATGATATTTAACCTTGAAGAGGCACGCATTGCAAAGCTGACAATTAAAACTAATCCGCCAGGTATAAGAGGCAGAATTTATTTGAATGGCAAAGATACTGGAAAGAGTACTCCATGCACATTTAAATTCCATAAAAGTGATTTGGACCCTTACAGTAATTCAAATCAAATGAATGTTGCCCTTGTAAATAAAGATTACGAGCGTTTTGAAAGAAATGTTGTAATTGAATTAGGTTCATCCATATCATTAGATGCTAATATGGACGAAATAACTACGGGTTCATTGCTTGTTAAATGCAATATCGAAGGCTCAAAAGTTTATATAGACAATCGGTCATTCGGTGTTATTACTGACAGGCAATTATTTATAGAAAATATTGGGAATGGGGTAGTGAATGTTCGTGTTGAGAAAGATGGTTATTCAAGTAGAGACTGTGATATTAATATAAGGAAAAGAAAGGAACATGATGTTTATCTAAAGATGTCCTCTGAATCATCGATTAAATTTTGGCGGCAGGTTCCGATGATTATATTAGTTTGCGGATTACTTTATATTAATAGAGATAAATTAAAACAATAATAATAAGAATTATATTCAATCTCTTGCAAAACCTATATTTTTTAAATAACAAATCGTTATTTAACTTTTTTTGAGAGTAAATCAGGGACTGACACCGAGTGGCGAAGCCATGATGGTGTCTGTCCCACCGGGTTTTGCAAAAATAGTACTAATATTTCGGGAACTTTTCAGTGAAAATTTACGACTATATAAGTAATAAGATTGCAATCATTTTTTAAAGGAGACTTTAATGTCAATTCGATGGTTTTTTATTGTTTTTTTAACAATAGTTAGTTTGAATTCTGCCTATTGTGCGGACATATTTGATATAACGTCAGATGCTATTGTTAAAAAAATATGTGATAATGCTTCCTTGAAAAGCAAAAATATAGCTATAACATCATTTGATAATAAAGTTGGTGATGCTGTTGATGCTGATGAGTTTCAGGCAAAATTAACAACAGCATTATTAAATAAAAAATATTGTCGTATTGTTGTCAAACGAGATAAAGTTAATGAATGCATGAAAGAACTCAAATTAATGGCATCTGGATTAGTAGAACCAGAAACACAGAAGAAATTGGGCAAGCTTCTTGGAGCCGAATATTTGTTAATAGGTACAATATCAAATGGTATAACTGGTGAAAGTCTAAGCATTTCTGCAGACCTTGTTCAGGTAGAAACTGGAGCAATCATTTTATCTGAATATTATACACAACCCGCAAATGCTAAAGGTCAGCGAATAATGATTGTAGTGCCAGAGACACATATAAATCGTTTTTTAGCAGATCCTGCCGGTGAAACAGAATTGATAAAAATGTTTACCGAGGCAGGTTGTACGGTTATAGATCAGATACAGTATGCAGCAATACGAAATTCACCCGATATGGAAGCGGCAATAAAAGACCGAACAGGATTAAAAGCGCGAAGCCTGACAACTAAATATGGTGCTGATATTTTAATTATTGGTGAAGCAGTAAGTGAGTTTGCAACACGTAATAATGGGATTATAAATTGTAGAGCAAGAATAGAGGTGAGAGCAGTTGCTACCCGTGGCGATGCCCGTATTCTTGCCGCGTGTGATGGGGTAGGCGCAGGAGCAGACATTGCTGAATCGACAGCGGCAAAGATTGCTTTACGAAAAGCCGGGAATGAAGCCGGCAACTATCTGTTAAAACGGTTATTCAATATTGATCCACCGAAATTACCAGCACAAAAACCTACTATCGCAATTACCCCGTTTGATAATCAGTCAAGTTGGCGATCAGAAAATTGGAAACTGGAACAGAAAATACCGGATTTAATTACTGTGTCGTTAGTGAAAAACAGAAATATTTCTGTTATAGAAAGAACAAATTTTGAAGATATTATTGGAACTCAAGGTGGGCAAATTAATGGTTTATATGATAACGTAGGAAAATCAGCGCAACTCGGTACGTTAGCAAAGGCAGATTATATTTTAGTAGGAAAAATTACCGAGTATGACGTTGTGAACAATTCCTATGGCTTAGGCATTTTTAAAGTTAATAAGTCAAAAGCAACAGTAAAACTATTGATAAAAGTAATTAAAGTTGATAAGGGAACTATTGCTGCAGCAACTGAGGCTGTAGGCGAAGATACTGGTGCAGGTGTAAATGTTAATGATTATATGCGGCAGATATCTTTTGGCAGCAATGACTTTAACAAGTCAACTATTGGCGTGGCAACTCGCAAGGCCGTTGAAGATGCAGTAAAATCAACTTTAGATACGATCCAGTTTAATTGTCCAGATTGTAATGCCGAGGTTATTCTGAAAGATAATTTTTGCCCGGAGTGTATGAATAAACTTTTGTGGGGAAATGGACCAGAAGATGTAGTAAAAAAATGCACCAAATGTCAGGCTGTTATTAAACCAAAGGCTAAAGGATGTACTAAATGTGGTCAGAAAGTTGAATAATAAATTAATCTAAAAAATCACCACATTTATAAACTAAAGGTGTAAGGTAACATCATGTCAAATCAAATTTTGAAAAATATTAAGCGACTTTTGTTAATGGGATTAGCCGCTATTTCTGGTGCTGGCGTGACAGGGTGCATGTATGGCGCGCCGGTGTCTGATCGCCTTGCAATTAATGGCAGAGTTACCAAAAGTGATGGCACTCCTATTTCTGGCATTCATATTACTGTAAAGAGTCCATATTCAGAAATTCAGTGGTCTGATGTGATTTCGAATACCGAAGGTTATTATGATTTTAATAAATTCCCATATCCAGGTGGCGAATCGATTACTATCACTGCGACTGACGTGGATGGTCCTTTAAATGGAGGGGATTTTGCTACTAAAAGTCAGGTTATCAATGCTCCTTCTATCCATCAGGACAGCAGCAAATCATTTGATGTTGACTTTAAATTGGATCCGAAACCATGAGTTTTATTCGTAATTCACGTAATGCAATACAGCAATGGGCATGGAGACGGGCAATCAGTCTGAAAACAAGTTTGCATGATTTGGATTACTTCTTTTGGGAGTCAACCCTTAAATGCAATCTTACCTGCAGGCATTGCGGGTCGGACTGTACCCGCGACCCGCAAATGCCAGAGCTATCCGCAGATAAGGTCATGAGCGTATTTCATGATATCGCCAACAATTATGACGCAAAACGCATTATGGTGGCGGTCACTGGTGGCGAACCGTTGATGCGGGGTGACCTTTTTGAAATTCTGGCGGAAGTATCCACTCTGGGGTTTCCCTGGGGAATGGTGACGAACGGATTATTGGTAACAGAGAAGGTAGTTGAAAACTGTATGCAAACCGGTATGCGCACTGTCTCCGTTAGCCTCGATGGGCTTGAGGATAGTCATAACTGGCTCCGCAATCACCCGGCTGCCTATTCCCGCGCCATTAACGCCATTCGCTTGCTGCTTTCGGTCAGGCAGTTTGATATGGTCGAGGTAATCACCTGTGTCCATCCCGGTAATATCGATGAATTGCCGCGTATGTATGACCTTTTGCGCGATATGGGGGTACAGGGCTGGCGCATTTTTTCTATTTTCTCCAAGGGCCGTGCTGCCCAGCAAGACGGTCTGGTTACATCCAGTGAGTTACTGAAACGGACATTGCAATTTATAAAGGAGAAACGCGTTGCCGATCCCGCCTGGCCAATAATCTATTGCGAGGAAGGATACCTCGGGTGTGAGTGGGAACGCGAAGTGCGCAAATCGCCATATTACTGCGGTGCCGGCATAAATATCGCCAGCCTGCTTTGTGATGGTTCATATTCCGCATGTCCATCATTATCACGGCAATGGGTACAGGGCAACGTCGACGAACTCACCTTCCATGAGGCATGGGAAACCCGTTACCAGCAAATGCGCAATCGCAAATGGATGAAAAATGATTTCTGCGCGGATTGCCGCCAATGGGGAAATTGCCAGGCCTCCAGCCTGCACCTATGGGATTGGGAACAACACCAACCCCAAGTATGCCATTATCGGATGGTGAATGAGTGAGAACTCTAAATAATCGAAGATGTATAGAAATATGAATATGTTTATAAAATAAGACCACCCACGGCGTTGCCCTTACTCTTATACACATTTTTAAAATTGTATTTGCATTTTAAGAAATATTCATAAATTAACTACAATCCAACCCCAGAGGGGTGAAATGTTAATAGCAGGTGATGATTATTATGAATAGTAAACCCCAGAGGGGTGACATGTGAAATGTGTTAATATTTTTGTCCGGTTCTTGATGTAAAACGTTCTTCACATGTTATGCTGATTTCTTAATTGTCATTTTATTCATTATTAAATTAAAATAAATGTGTATAAGAGTGAGGGAGTTGCCGTGGGTTATGGAATTAATGGGAACTTTTTATAAGTTTAAAGACACTAACAAATGTACGTAAAAAACTGAAGTAAATAGATATTTAAGTAAAAACTATTGACATAAATATTGAAAATAGTTTTAATAAGTTGTTAGTACCTTAAACCCAAAGAACGTTGAAATAAAACCAGTTGTTTGTAAATTAATGTAAGACAGAACTTTCGCTTGTGCTCAGGAAATATCGGGCAACCACAAGGAATTGCCCCTACGATATTTATAAAAAAGGCGAAAGTCCTGGTATTATTATCTCTGTGTAACTCCGCGCTAAACTCTGTGTAACTCTGCGGTTAAGTCAGGGATAACATATTGATGAAAGTTTTTATTTTACCGCAGATAACGCAAAGGACAACGCAAAGTAACACAGAGGATATCCATGTGGACTAAACTATTCAAATAAAATTGGGTTGTGGGCACAGTCCACATTAGATATTCTCAATAAAAGGAAAAAATATGAACACAAAGCGAATTATCCTGCAGATGGCATTGTTAGCCATTATGCTGTTAACGGTTGCATCGGTAAATGCGCAGGACCCGATGAAAGATGCGGCTACGGATATTGTTAAGCAGTTTCTTGCCGACCAGGATGTGATAAATCTGAAGGGGCAGATGCTGGTTATCGCCGAGTTTGAGAATATTAACCTTAAAGGCGATGTTGTGCCGCGCATTTTCCAAGAAAAGCTGATTACCGCGTGTATCAAGGCGAAACATTTCAAGGTTGTCGAACGCTCGCAACTGCAAAAGGCAATGCAGGAGATGAAGATTGACGCGAATGGCCTTACCGACCCCGAAACCCGCAAGAAGCTCGGGAAACTGTTGGGGGCGGGATATATAATGCTGGGCAGCATATCAGAGGCACGCGAGGCTGTATCATTTGACGTCCGACTGGTAACCATTGAAAATGGCGAAAACATCATGGCGGCGGACTATACCACTCAGCAGACGCCTACACCACCTGCAACCACCACTCCGGGAACACCAATGAAGAACCCGGCCATTGATACTACGCAGAATACCACACCCAATGGCAAAGGAACCATATTGGGGCAGGTAGAAGGCGGCGGCTTACTTGGTGGTGGCAAGTTCAAACAAGTATGGCGTGAACCGATTAAGGGTGATAATGTATTAAGTTTCACGGTTGGTAATTTGCGTGGTGATGGTGTTCCTCGGTTGGCTACGGTAGAAAATAATAGATATGATTACAAAAGGCTAAATGATCTCGAAAAACAATGGTATGCCCTTAATGGTGGTTCCCAAATTCGAGCTGATACAAACATTAAAGTTTATTCATGGAAAAAGAATATATTCAGCTTAATTTGGACAAGTGAAACAATACGACCTGATGAAGATTATAAAACTTATCTACGATTATTGCTCACAAATGGGACACCGCTTATTTCTTGCTCAAACTATATATATTGTAATTTATGGCAATGGAATGAAACAAATTATACGTTACGAGGAAAAATAGGTTCTCAAGTTATAGATAATATTCATGACAATAGTTATCAGCCTGTAGGTTTTGTTGATAATGGTTACCCAATGATTATTACAGGTTATCCAACTATAGTTGATAAGGATGATGTTAAATATGATTTTAAAAAAATTAGTAATAGGAAAGTATATTATTTAGATCAAAGAAAGACTTTAACTGCGGGAGATTTTGATGGTGATTCAAAAATAGAAACAGCTTTTCTTCGTTTTGATGAACCTGCT
>JBIJDE010000281.1:0-6331 GCA_044344305.1 Armatimonadota bacterium | reverse complement strand
AAACCACGAGCAATACCAAGGCATTAATGAGCAAACTTGGAATAGATATCACGTAATTATGCGGGGTTAGGGTTTAAATCATCATTTTTCCCATTCATAACAGTATCGTCCTTTCAAATCTTCATCAAAGTTGGCAGAATTTTCAAAAGAAAACTACTAACTATCCATATTTAGATAAAGATACGATTATACGATACCACGACGTAATATTTAATTCTATACTAATTTTTCTTATTTTTTCAAAAATTTACATTCTGAAAAAATAATTAGATTCCGGTACTGAGACTCGCTACTTAAAACAGCTAACAAAAAAACCGCCGGTTTGTGACCGGCGGTTTTTAATATTGAAATTACTGAATGAATTTCTTTTTGTTTTTCTTTCTTCCCTGGTCGATTTTGCGATCGTCCAGTTTCCAGCGTTCGCTGCCTGCTGGTGAAGAGAAGCAATGGTAACTGCTGAGGTTTGAAGCAACCACACGTTTCGGTGTGCGGCGAACGACGTTCACCTCGGCCCAGATGGTCAAGAAATGCGCGCCTTCCGGATGAGCATTCATAACCTGAGTCATGATATCATGAACTGACCAGTTCTCCTGTTCTGCACTATCGCGCAGGTTAAGCAATCGATGGATTCTTTCGTCAGTTAATACGATAAGTTCATCGGTCTCGCCTTCCCAGGTGAGTACGTAATCGTCTAATTCTTCACCACGTTTAAATGTTAACATGGCACCGACAGGAATATCAATATCAGCATACCAATCGCTGAGACCGTGAATCAGCAACTCATCGTTGTTAATCCAAATCTGGAATGTTTCAGATCCGGCATGCACGGTAATGCAGGCAAGTGAGGTATCAGTTGGGAAGAATCCCATATCCGCCTGGCGCAGTTTTAATGTACCCATTTCGTGATGGTCATACAACAATGGTATACGGGTTTCCAATACATCTTCATCGGCCATTTCACTGGATAATTCAACTTCATGCTCGCCGCCGAAGTCTTCATACCGTGGGTCGTGTACCCATACAGCCAGGTTTCCGTCCAAACCGTCGTCAATCAACTCAACGTCAGTCTCGGGATCAACGAATGAACTGGTATCTACAGATTCTGTCAGCAACTGTTCAGGCACTTCCATAACTTCTTGTGGAATCATGGATGGCAGTGTCCAGGTCTGTTTACCAACTAATTGGAAGTTTGTATCTTCACGCAAGCCTTCAGCTATGCCATCGTAAACCATCGTGTAATACTGATTGTTTTTGCTGTATTCCATGACGGCGACAACAATGTCGCTGAGTTTTTGCGGGTTTCCACTTTCAGCGATGAAGTCGTAGATTTCCTGTATATCGCCAGGAGTGGCAATATATGGGCCTTCCATAATAACTTCTTCAGCCAGGGCGGTATCCGCAAGTTCGCTTAATTGATTCAGGTCTTCGGTTAATTCACTCACCCGGGCAGTTGGCATCCAGCAGTTGCCGGTTAACAAGGTAACGCGGGGATCTGTCAGCATCGCCTTATAGCAGGCAACATTATCGAAATCTTCTTTCATAACCTGCCATATTACAAATTGAATAATAGTGGTAGGTACCGGGAAATCGAATTTATCAACTATTGATGCAGCGATTTCTGCATAATCAGCATCTTTACCAATTTTTATTTCTGCGGCAAGGTCGATATCTAATTGTGCCTGGTCAAGGAAAAGGAAGAAATTTCTTTCGTAAATATCATCTTCATCGCCAGATTCAATATCAAGCAGCCATTCTATCAGACCCCATCGTCCATCCGACAAGCGGAAGTAATGTGGTCGTTTAGCCAGAAATGTCGGCAATAATGTGACGAAATAATCCACACTGCGTAAATTAACTATCGCCAATTCGTTTGCCAATGCCTGCACAGATAACGGTTTGCCGATTTCGCGCAGAATAGAGCGAATTGTGCCTTCTACAGGACGATGCAAGCTACTGCGGATGGACAGATTCCATCTGCGTTCTTCACCAGTAAAAACGTCGTTCTGTACCAGGGCTTCACGAATTAATTTTAGACCGGCATTAATTTTTTTGCCAGCCACATTCGCAATGTCGCCGATTTTCGCAGCCTGACCGCGTTGAATTAAATAGTCAGCTACGGTGTCATACAATAAGTGAACGGCAGGGCCTTTTTCACTCAACTGATGTTCAAATTGATCAATGGTCACTGTGCAATTCCTCCTCGGATGCGGTTGCTAATACATGACCGCTAATGCCCCCAAATGATAAGTTAGGGGGTACGTCGCACACAGTCTGTTATTATAGGAATTTTAGGGGGTCACGTCAAGGGGGGTATGGGGAATGGCAAAGTATAACTTAAAATGTAAGATTGTAATTCATTTATACATCAACTTAACCAGGATTCTCAAACTCTAATAACCATTCATTCAATTTTTGTTGCAACAATTGTTTATCAGGTAAATACAGGCTATATTCTGAAGCATAAATATTAACATCTTTTGGTAAAGTGAGTTCCACAAGAGCATTATTACTTTTTTTACACAATAATATACCAATAGTTGGTTTTTCATAATCTAATTTCACATAACGGTCATAATAATTTACATACATCTGCATTTGTCCCAAGTCTTTATGCTCTATTTCATCGGTTTTTAAATCGATTATTACAAAGCATTGTAATAATCGATTATAAAATACTAAATCTACAAAATAATATTTTTCATCAAATGTAAAGCGTTTCTGTCTTGCTTCGAACAGGAACCCTTTACCTAATTCTAAAATGAATTGTTGCAATTTCGATATAATTGAATGTTCCATATCTGATTCTGAATATGCGTCCTTTCCTTCTAAACCTAAAAATTCTAATGTTAATGGGTTTTTCAGAATATCTTCAGGTTTTACTATTATTTGTCCTTCAGTTGCCAATTTCATAACTTCATCTTTATTACGACTTAATGCCAAACGTTCGTAAAGGCTTGAATGGTATTGGCGTTTTAATTGTGGCTCAGACCAGTTTTGATTATAAGCTTCAATTTCGTAAAAACTTCGTTCAGATAGATTTTCTATTCGCATCAAAACAAGGTAATGCGACCAGCTTAATGTGAAGTCACGAGTTTTGGCAGAAGGCTTCTGCTGAATATCATTTGTGTTTGTATCTATGCTTTTTAATTTGCCAGAAGGCTTCTGGCAAATTACTTTCGCGCTATATACTTGATAAAACTGTCGCATATTTCTTAAATTTTGTTCGGAAAATCCTTTTCCGAATCTTTCTGTAAGATGAATTGATAAATCTTTTAATACCTTTTTCCCGTATTCTGCGCGTTCTTTACCTTCCTGTTCATCTTCTACTATCATTCGACCAATTTCAAAATAGGTATGTACCATGGTAAGATTCACCACTGATAATACTTTTTTACGAGCAAGTTCAATAAGCTCTGCAATTCCAATAAAAAGTTGATTTTCTTTTATAGTATCACCTGATATGCTTATTTGTTGTTTCATAATTAAACCTTCGTATCGTGCCTAAAATGGCACATTAAGATTATTACAAAAATGCGCTACCCTGACTGCATGGGTTCAACTGGATATTTAATATATTCGGGTTTCTTTTTACGGGTAAATAGGTAGGCGAATACCGGAGGGAAAATGCGTCCTACCAGCATGGTAATAATGATTACCCATTGAGACGGATATTGCATTTGGCTTATGGTACCTGCAGTTAAACCCGAATTGGTATATGCTGATATGATATCAAAAGTCTGATAAAGGAATAGAGATGCACGATGAGCACTATCAAGAATTAATACATGGGATGAAAACTCGGAACTCTCTATAGAAGTTACAACGACTATTGCAATAAATAACCCCAGTAAATACAATACCGCAAGCGACGTCGCTAACCTTACGGAATCTCCACTGATCCTGCGTCCTTGCAGTGCAATATCATTCTTGCGCCGTAGCAACGTCAAGATAGCCATAGTTATGATTGCCGGGCTAATTACCTTTAATCCTGCTGTAGCTCCACCTGGGCCGCCGCCAATGAGCATAAGCAAAGATGATATCATCAACCCGCCGGGAGTTTCCTGCGACATGTCATATAACGAGAATCCAGCACTGCGCATTGATGCAGATGCAAAAAACGCATGCCCTAATGCTGCCAAGTTAGAAACTTCTGGTGTTATTGAATTTGTTTTTTCAAACAACAGAAATAATAATGTACCAACTATCAGCAATACAGCACTGGCAGTTAATGTTACTGTCGCCATAAGGCTGCAACGGCGCAATTTTTTCATTACTGCTAATTCTGCCAATACCGGTATACCGATACTACCCAAAATCATGAGCAAGGTTAATAAAGGCAATAACAACGTACCTTCTAAATACCATCTGAAATGCCCTGTAGGCGACATGAGAAAACCAGAATTGCAAAAGGCGGATACAGACATGAAGATTCCATACTTCATTGAAGCTATCCAATCCAGATAACCCTTTGAGTGAATGGACAAGGTCAAGAAAATTGCACCGAGTAGTTCAACAGAAAGGAATGCTACTGTAATATATCGGCTCAATTTCACCAGACTGCCAGGGTTAAAAACTCCGGGTTCATCACATATTGGGATTCGTCGCAATAACCCCGACCAGATTCCCGCTTGAATTGCCAGAAAAACAGTGAAAGTTACTGTAAGTATCGCCCCGGTCTGAATAAGAAATAAAACAATCCACCATCCCGCACCTGATAAATAAGTCGTTGGATTTGCTGGGGTAAGCCCGGTTAAGGTAACAGCGGAAACCGAGGTGAATATAGCAACAAACCACCCCATAGAATCAATCGCGCCAAAATAATATAGTAACACTGCCCCTAATACAACCAGTGCCAGATAACAATATACTATTAACCGTACCGGAGATATATGTTTCAACGGGCCAGTAGAAACATGCTGGCTGAAAGGTGATTGAAATAACTTTGATAAATAATTCATATCTGTACCGATTATAGACATGGTAGATAAAAGTGTAAAGAGAGTGAAGGGGGAGAAGGGGGATAAATTGCAAATGGCAAATGGCAAATGGCAAATTGGGAATTAAAAATTAAAAATGCAAAATTAAAAATTATGAAGCACCAAAGTCTACAAATAATATTATGAGGAAAAATTTTAATATATGGTTCAAACGAGGAGAGGAGCTTTAGTTGGATACTAAAAATTATTTATCTACAATGCCAGATAAAACGCACAACTGTAAAAAACAGTTGTGCGTTTTAATGATATTAAATTATCTTTACTGTGCCGTAATCGCCACTGTTACTGGTGTCGATGTCACAGTAGTAGTAGGAACCAGACCGCCTAAATCCTTTGCTATTACTGTAAAGCTATAAGTTTTCAGTAATGCCGGTGTAAAGGTATAGGTGTTGCTGCTGTTGAAGCTGCGCAATATTGTTGTACCTGTCATAAACTGGTACTGAACATTTACACCACCGGTTGCGGTAGCATTTAACGTAACAGGCGTACCTAATACTGCCGTATTTAACGGTGTTGTCGACAGACTTACTGATGCTAATGCGACTTTTACAGTTAATGTTTTGTCAGCAACTACTGTTGCACCTGGGATACCGTTTATATCACGGGCAACAACAGTAATGACGTGCGTTCCCCCTACTGATATCCATTGACAGGTATTTTCAGCAGCAAAATCACGTAATGGAGAAGCGGTATTTCCGTCTAACAAGAACTGGTACTGAACTGATGCTCCGCCTGTTGCTGTCGCAGTGAATGTAACAGGTGAACCAGCCCATGGTGATGCATTATCAGCGCCAATAGTAACGGCAGACAATACCGGCTTAGTCACTAAAGTAACAGTTTGTGATGTCTTAGTAGCTGTTGGGTCAGCACTATTTAAATCACAAGCGATAACAGTGAAAGAATACGTTTTTACTTCAGTCGGTGTAAAGTTGAATGTATTACCGGATTCATAACCACGTAATTGGGTGGAACCGTCCATAAATTTATACTGAACATTAGCACCGCCAGTGGCTGTTGCGATTAATGTAACAGGTATACCCACTGCGGTAGTATCTAACGTTGTTGGTGATAAAGAAACAGCAGTGAGTGCCGGCTTGATCACAAGTGTAACTACTGGTGATGTAACCGTAGCAGTCGGGACAAGACCACCCAAATCTTTTGCTATTACTGTAAAGCTATAAGTTTTCAGTAATGACGGTGTAAAGGTATAGGTGTTGCTGCTGTTGAAGCTACGCAATATTGTCGTACCCGTCATAAACTGGTACTGAACATTTACACCACCTATGGCGGTAGCATTTAACGTAACAGGTGTACCTAATGCTGCTGTATTTAAC
>JBIJDE010000090.1:0-12777 GCA_044344305.1 Armatimonadota bacterium | reverse complement strand
ATCTATTTTATTGAATACTGACAAGAAAACCGTGGTTGACCATAAGAATTTATGGACAGCGGTATACGATACTACTGCCGACATGGCGCGGGTGGAATACGGTATAAAAGAACAACCACCGGTACCATTCGTTGGTCAACATCATTGGAACAATTATACCATTGAAACCTATTACAAAGATATCGTACCGGCATGTGCAGCGGTGGGAATCCGCCAGATATTCGCGGAGAATTTCAAACGTTCTGATTCTGCCGAACCGCAAAAACTGTTAAGCGGGAACATGTGCACATCCCACGAATATGAAATAGCCCCAGAGCATGGCGGGGTAGAGAAGTTTAAGGAATATATTGAACGCTGTCATAAATACAAGATCAAGAATTTTATGTGGACCAACACTTATGTGTCGTTGAATGCAAAGATGAATCTGCTACAGCGTGACGAACGCGGATGGTACATGGCGATGGAAGATACCCGCACAAAATATGCCGGTGCGTATACCATGGTATCAAGCAATTTGGATTTGAAAAACCCGGACGTTCGCCGCTACTGGATAGACTCACACAAGAAAATAATTGAAGAGACCGGACTTGATGGTTTTTATATCGACAGCTATTACAATCTCTTTTTTATGCCGGTTAATTTTAAGACCATGCATCCACAAACCAGTTGGCGAGAATCCATGTGGGTAATGAAAGAGTTGCAGGATGCTGGTGTTGAGTGGATGATTGAGTCTTTTGGTCCATTTGGCCAACCCGGTCACGGTCATTCCGACAGTTATGATATTGACAACGCGTTTATTTGCTACCATGTTGGACTTGGCAATAATGCCGTCACTGTGCCGGTGCCGGGAATGGAAACTGATAAAAATACCTGTCATGACCCGGCATTTATTTATTATCAGCTTGCCCATAAAGTGCCATGTTCGCTTCCGCTTTTCATAGATGGCAAGCGAATTGATGAAGTATACGGTGAAACCCATCGCCGAGTATTGCGTGAATACCATGAGTTATTGCCGCTGATGCATCGCCGTTACCTGCAGGAAGATGGCCAATCGGTATTATGGCATAATAGCGAAGGTAAAACAGCATTGGTGTGGAACTTTACTGAACGTAAAGTTGCAATTCCAGGTGAAGTTTTTGATATAACCAGCGGGCAGCAGTTGTCAAAAGCAGATACATATCAACTAATAGCGATGCATACTTACCGCGTTACTGGAATTGAAAATCTTTTTTCTAAAATATAACTTGAGTTAAAGGAGAACATATAATGTTCAATAATCTTTCCACTGATATAAAAATCAGTAATTTCTTCAGTATGATGATTTGTATCATTTTACTGATTGTGCCAGTTCTAGCATTTGGACAGGATGGCACAGCGTGGAAACAGAAAATCGAATCAGCGAAAGCTGGTCAGATTATCACGTTGCCGGCGGGTGAGTTGGCAATAGGTGATGTGACAATACCAACCGGTGTTAAAGTGTGCGGTGCAGGTAACGATAAAACTATTATCAATGCCGCTGCATATAAGACCGGTTTTATCATACGCGGCAACAAAGGTGTTGAGTTATCCGATTTGTCGGTACGCAATGCCCGCGAAACCGGGATTTTGGTCAGCAAAGCATCAAAAGTAACCATAAGTCGACTGAAAGTAATCGGCAACCTGACCGGATTACTGCTGGATAATGTTGTACAGGGAAAAGTGGAAAACCTGGTGGTGGCAAAAAACCGCACCGGTGCCAGTATGGCGGGAAACAGCAAAACATCAATGGCAAATTGCAGTTTTGTGGATAATTACAGCATAGCATTAACGGTTGCCCATGCAAATAGCGTGGCGGTATTCAACAACTTATTTGTGAATAGTCCGACGGCGGTCTATTTAACCCGTGATAATAAAAATCTTGCGATGGATTATAACTTTTTCCTTGCCAGTTTTATCGGCAAGTTTGAAAGTGAGGCTACTCGGACAACCCTGGCCGGATGGCAGAGAATATCAAAACAGGATGCGCATTCTTTGAGTATGTCTATAGAGTTTGCTGATGCTATAAATGATAATTATCGTACAGTCAGCAAACTATTTTGGGCACCAACGCTGGCAACCACCTCGGATTGGGGAGTAGGTAAATTATTGGGATATTCTGCGCCAAAGAATGATATTGATGGTAACAAACGCAATGGAAGCGTTGACCTGGGTGCTTATGAAATTTCCTTTGTAACTGACCGAAAACCGGATGGATATTTTAATATAACTTCGGCAGATGGCGTAAAAAGTGCCGGTCTTTATAATGCCGATGGTGTTAACGTGGCAATCTTTTTCCAGAATAAGCCATTGTCAAAAGGCAAGCATCCTTTCTGGTTGCCCGGTCGTGATAATCAGAATCGTCCTTTGCTGGTCGGCAAATACGAGGTTCGCGTAGTAGAAAGCCAGTTGAGCAATGCTTACCTGGGGTTAGCCGGTAATTTTGGCAAATCAAGTGACAGGCTGGATGGCTGTTCATGGGCAGAAGAGATGTTCGCTTTTGATACAAAGGATAGGCTATATATAGCACAGAATTCATTTGAAAATGGCATGGGTGTGCGCGCTTTTGATCCATCATATACCACGCCGCGCTGGATGATGCCGGGTGGTGGCGGTACTGTGGGTGTGGCAACTGACGCAACAGATATTTATTATCTGCAAAAGAATGCCGGTTCGTACAACTTGCGCAAAATTAACATGGAAACAGGTGTGATGGGGCAGATTGCTGTCGGCGCACCTAATCGGGTATTTAAAGATATTTTTTCCAGCAAAGTTTATGGCATGGCATTACTGAAGGGCAAGTTATACATTGCGGATGCCGGTAAAGGAAAAATATTTACATCACCCGCAAGCGACCCAACCTTTACAACTTCTTTCGATGTGCCGGGTGCATCAAGCGTTACTGCTGATGTAAAAGCAAATCTATTGTGGGTAATCAGTGCAGACGGTAAATTGCTGGCATTGGACCCGGCTACCGGAGCTATTAAAGCAACTTCAGACGTAGTTAAAGGCGCGAAAGATATATCAGCAAATAACAATCGGTTGGCGGTGTTATCACCGGTAACCGGAAAAATATTTATTTTCGACAGCAGTGACCCTGCTAATTTGCGCCAGTTAAACACCATCGGTACCGGCGACGGTCCGTATGGTCCACAAATGCCGAATAGGTTCTGGTTCCAGAGTTCTGAGGCTACTAAAACCCACGTTGCAATCAACTGTAAAGGCGAGATTGCTGTGGTGGACAGTCTTCGGGTTTCATTCTGGGCAGCCGATGGCAAACTTAAAAAACAGGGAATTGGTTTCTGGGGACAACACAATTATCTGGGTAAATTTGCTGGCGATACTGATGTTCGTATTTGGGGTATATCCGGCGATTATTCCATCAAGATGGATAGCCAGAACAAACGATGGTCACCGGATACAAAATGGCAAATGCCAGATTATACTTTTAATGGTCGCAGTCCGCGCAACTACTTCACTACTGGTGGAAAGAATTTTGGCGTTTACGAAATCCTGGTTGGCGATCCGGGCAAAACAGCCGATGGAAAGGTTATGGTTTCTGGATATGATAAAACAAATCAGGAACTTGCTTATCTGGTGGTTAGATTAGATGAAAAAATAGCAGTACCAGTCAGCATTTACTGTTATGATTCTGCTAAAAAGACACTTGTTGAAATACATGACGATAATAAAGATGGCATAATCGATGCAAAAGATACCGCAAAAGAGATTCGACAGGCCGATGGTAGTAGTGTAAACATTCCATGGGACCGTTACGGCGGATTGCCACGGGCAAATGGTGATATGGTATTCACCAATTCAGGCCCAAATATGATAGGCAGATTAATAAAAATGACCGGTTTGGACGCTGGTGGAAATTATCCCGTATACGCCTGGGATAAACAGCAACCGATTCCCTGCACCTTTGATGGTAAAACTGCCGGTTTCATATCGCCATATAATTTCAAAACTATGGAACAGGTAAACAGTGCTGTGCAGATAGCAGAAATGAGTGATGGCGGTTATGCATCATCCATGGCATTGCGTTCATCAGGCGGTACTGGTCTGGCAAATGGTGCCGGTACCGACATTGGCGGATTTAGCAAAGATGGTCGCCTGCGTTGGATATTCAAGCTTAACACTGTACAGGGGTCGGAAGGCGTCCAGTCCATTCCTGAATACAAGATGGTAATGGGTATGACGTCTACCCAATGCGATTATATGGTGATGGATGAGGACGGCTTGGGCTTAGGCGTGTTGGCAATGCCCAAAGAAGCGTATTGGATGGGCATGTGGTCTGACCATGCTCAACAACAGCAGACCTATGTCGGCAACGATGGCAAGCCGTATTATATTTTAGGCGACTATTCGGTGAATGGTTTTCACTGGTTTGAAATTACCGGCACTCAAAAGACTAAAAAACAGACAATCCCTGTACAGATTGACATACCGGTAACCGCAGTTCTCGCAACATTGCCGGGTCGGGTACAGGAAAAACTGCCAGTACCGCCAACAACGAAAGTAACCGTTCGCCGTTTGGAAAAACCGTTGGCCATAGATGGTGATATGAAAAAATGGCGCGATGCCGGCATAGCACCTGCCGCACTGGTAACCCCGGAGACTGGCACTGCTGATATCATTGGTCCACAGGACTGCAGTGCGATTATTCGCCTGGCTTACCAGGGGACCGACTTATATGTCCAAACCATCGTTTTTGACAACGTGGTGACTTTCCACCAGCCACTTGGGCAAATGTATCAGCAGGACGGTATTGAAATGGGTGTAAATTCTTTCATGGAAGGATTTAAGTTCAACGTTGCCAATACCACCGACCACGGCACGACAGTATTTAGAAATAAATTTGTCATCGCATCAATGGACCGCATCTACACCAACGAGCAAGTTCCCCGCAATATCAAAATCCTTGATAACGCAAAAGATGTGGAAGAACGCCAATTCATCGAAGCAATTTATGGCGTAGATTTATCAAAGTCAAAAGTGATAGTAACCGAGTTCAAACTGCCGCTGACCGCAGCAGTCGGCCTGGACGGTGATCCTAAAATGGTTACCGTAGCACCAGGCAAAACCTTCTGGACCGGCTTCTTTATCAACGATAACGACATGCCCGGCGGCGACGTACAAAAATACCTTGCCTGGCCCGCCACCTACGGCACCTTTGCTGTAAAAGAAGCTGGGGCATTGGCAACATTTGAGTAGACGGTAGGGAATGCCTATAAGTAAAGATACCGCCTGCTATTTTTAGTGGGCGGTATTTTTATAGATCTTTATTGAAATTTTGATTTACCATGTGGTATAATAGTGGCACAATAAAGACATATAAGGTAGGTAATTGTTATGCCGTTAATTATACCAATTCGCGATTTAAAGAATACAAGTGAAATTTCTCAAAAATGCCACGCATCTGCTGAACCGATATTTGTGACAAAAAACGGATATGGAGACATGGTTATTATGAGCATGGAGATTTATGAAGAAAAGATGTTAATGATTGATGTTTATACGAAATTGAAAGCAGCAGAGGAGCAATTGGAGGAAGGAAAAGTGTTGGATGGTGAATCTTCTCTTAAAAGTATAAGAGAAAAATACAATGTATGAATTGATTGTTACTGAACTTGCTCATCAGGATTTAGATAGTATTGTTTCATATATTGCCATTCATTTAGCAAATCCGAAAGCCGCTTCTGATTTTCTTGATGAGGTTAATAAATGCTATAGTTATTTAAAAACCAATCCCATGATATATTCCAGATGTCAGGATTCACGTTTGGAAAAAGAAGGATATCAAAAAGCTATCGTGAAAAACTGTATAGTAATTTATAAAGTAGATGAAACAGTGAAAAAAGTAAACATTATGCGTTTATTTTATGGTGCTCAAGATTATGCAAAATTGTTATAGTGGTTATTTATTGTTTTTCAAGATAAATTAAGGTGATATTATGAAAATTGTGTTGGTAGGGAGTTCAATTTTTCATGCCTGGTTTAACGCTTCCGAAGCGGTGTCGGGACATGAATTAGTTAATCGCGCGATTGGTGGTACAATCACGGAGTATTGGCGGGATAATCTGCAAGCGGTATTGAACGAAGAAAATCCTGATGTGGTGATGATGTATTGCGGCAGTAATGATATTTGCATGGATGTTTCCGCAGCAGAAATTGTCAATAATATTAAGATTTGCCGGTTGATGATTCGAGATTTTAATTCCGCAGTTCGTTTCGCCTATTTCAGCATTATAAAAGCCCCACAGAAAGCAGGCAAATGGGAAATGATTGACCAATTGAGCGAAGATATTAAGAAATTATTATATAATGGCGATTTGTTTGTAGAGCAAAACGAGATATTTTTTGTAAACAATAATCCGGTTGAAGAACTATTTGTAGAAGATAAATTGCATCTGACCGATGAAGCATATAACAAAATGGTAGCGTTGAGTAAGCCGTTATTAAAAGCGTGGCTGTGATTTTTTAGGTGGTAAGGTTTTAGGGGTTTAGGTATTAGGGTTTCCAGGCACTTGGCAACCAAGTTCGAATAAAAAAATCATGATTAAAAAAATCACAAAGTTATCGAGAGAGTAGTAGTGACCCACTCTGGAAACTGAAAACTGAAAACTGAACACTAAAAACCTTACCACCTCTATTTCTTCTCCCGCCACAGAATCATTCCAACATAAGAAACTGTGTCTAAACCATTTATGTATTTTAATCCTACTGATATTATCAAGGCATTAATATCAAGTCCTTGAGCCTCTACTGATGACATGGCATGATCGGGGAAACGACAAGGTTCGTCGGGACAGGTACATTTTTCACAATAATCGCAACTGCCACAAGCG
Organism: Armatimonadota bacterium; assembly: GCA_044344305.1. Taxonomy (GTDB): domain Bacteria; phylum Armatimonadota; class Hebobacteria; order CAIYQO01; family CAIYQO01; genus JBAXQQ01. Next base: position 5,911 of record JBIJDE010000090.1, on the reverse strand, counting down.
AAAGGTAGAATTTCCAGATTTGGGAATTTTTTTGCGATTTCTTCTGCCAGGCTGCGCACCATGCTGTTATGGGAGTGGGCGGCGTCTGCCATCCCTTCAAAATCCCATGAATCTTCCAGGTTCGAAATGCTCTGCAGCACCACACAGTCGGTATAAGTCAGCAATCGCGCGCCAAGTGCTTCTAAGTCACCGGTATGGGGAGGACAGGTCCAAGATTTGTTAGATTTGCCACAGTAATTCACCAGACAATTCTGGCGAACCTCTTCTTCTGCGCGCAGACCAGTTGTTAACCGTGCGTGAGCATGGGTTGCACCGGCAGCCAATGCGAGTTGCTCTATAACTTTTGCAATATCATTCATATCAAGATTCCTTTATGGGTAAAGCCGGCACGAGTATAGCAATATGCAGGAGGATTGTAAATTGCAAATTGCAAATTAAAGAAACTTGTAAAGCGTCTCTATCTGAAAACTGAAAACCGAAAACCGAAAACTGTTAAATAACTCCCATCTCTTTTGCCATTTTCAACATTGCCAGTCGGGCGGTGCGTCCGTCTGGGTATCCCCATTGTGGTAATTTTATCGGGTTGCATACCATTCCTTCCGGGTTGCGTGCATCGGCACCCATGAACCAGAAACGGTCGGGTTTAAACATCAACGCATCTTCATATACCATTCGCCACTGGTCATCCAGCGAGTCAGTGATGTCATCCCAATTGGCACCAAAAGTCATCACGCCGCGGGTTAGGAAATTAATTTCATATCCTAATTCACGTGGCTGTACAATGCAGTAATCCATGCTGGAAAGACGGTTGATGCGACGGTCATAAATGCTGTCATAAGTTACCACTCCCCATGTCGGAGACGTCTTACGAAGGCGGGGCAGGTTAACGTTGCGAACCATCACCCCGTCACATGAGCCGACTTCTACAATAGTTGTTAACGGTCCGGTGAAACCTTTTTCCCGCACCACCGATTCGATACGTTTCAGCATCACGGAACGGCGGTCTGTAGAGAAATCGCGCCAATCAAAGAATGGGTAACTTCGTGGTTCCATGGCAATCTTTTTAATAGTGTCGTAGTCTGGTCGGTTTTCGGCTTGTGCCCATTCGTTATAAATGGGTATCCGATGCGGCGAGTCGCGGTCGCAAAACTCTAATTCTGCAATTAATCCGTCCGCCATTTCGCCGAAAAGTTCGATTATTTCTGCATAAAGAAGTTCGATTCGTTCAGCTATTCCCGGTTGGTCAAGGTCATACATGCCAAACTCACCCCAATACGCGTCAGGATTTGCCGGCTGAATGCCAAACTTTGCGGCGTTATACTGGGTACTAACTACCAACAGCCAAATCTTCATACCGCGTTTTCGTGCTTCTCGCATGGCGTAATGAATAACGGAATTATCGGTGGAAATTCCGGTTGCATTTTGATCCTGATCCAGCCAGTCGTATCGCGAGCGATACCCGGTAGTTAGCCATTTCACGCATAGCACCAGCGAGTTCATCCCACCGGCAGCCATATCATCCAGCAACACGTCCCAATCATCTGTCGTATAGCTGTCAACCGACCCGCCACCGGGTGCTGTGTATTCCCAAAATCCGAATTCCAGCATAATTGTCACCTCGTTTATAATTTACATCGATTATCAGGATTAAAAGATGATAATTCTATCTTATCAATCCTTTAAATCGATGTGATTATTTAGTTGTTTTTCTGTGCTAATAATACCAGACACCGCGGTAATCCCGCCATATTCATATTTTCCCAACATTCTGCTTCATCGCCAATTTCGCGAAGTTGCAGTAATGATGCGCCTGCATCTATCACAGCGGTGACAAAGTCGCTGACTGTCCAGTGAAATTCGTAGGTTGGCAGTGTTCCTGGTTCGACTCCGGGGATATCTTCTGCTTTGTCATATTGAAATGGTCCGTGGTTGAAATATTGGAATGATTTATCATATTGCATGCTACGACGAAATGGGTGATATTCATTAATAAGCAGATGACCACCGGGTTTAATGATACGAACCGCCTCGCGATAATATGCCTGCAAATCTGATACCCATACCGCGACATGACCACCGGTATAAACCAAATCAAAACTATTGTCCGGAATTTCTTTCAGATTGGTTACATCAGCACGGATAAAATTGATATTTGCATTAACTTCTTTTGTACGTTCTGCCGCAATATACAATTGTTCTTCAGAAATATCTACCGAGGTAACTACTGCACCCAACCCGGCAAGTGCGAATACTGCTACATTGTCGCCACTGCCAAGTACACAAACCTTCTTGCCAGCTATTTCATCCAGCCATTCTAATTCTTCAGCAAGGAAATATACTGTCAAATCTGAATAACAATCACGCCAATTTTTGCTATTATCAACCTGACCGCAACCTGCGCGTGCCGCTGTATCCCAACCTTTTCGATTAGCTTCGTGATAGTGGTTTGTCATAATATTCCTTGATAATTAGTCATTTAATTGGAAATACCCGCAGGCATTTATTGCTGCGGGTATCAGTAGTAATCAGTTTTTTGTTACATAATCTTATTGATAATCATACCGAATGTTTGTAGCTTTAATAGTTCTTGAACCATTACCGATAGAACTAAAGGTATAGAAAGTTTTTGGCGCTAATATTGTTGCACCACTTGTTGCCGTGGAACTGGTATTAGACCCAACAAAGCTGCCTTTGATATCAACGTATTCATAGTATGTTTTACCTTTGATACCAACCATTTTTAATTTATACCATGGTCCCGGGTTTGATCCTTTTGCCTGCGACGGAGTACCTATAACGGTACAAGCGGTAAAATTAGTAAAACCATTCCCGAGTTGTTGCGGTACATTTAAATAGTGGGTGTAGGTACTTTGTGATGAAGGAGTCATGAAATAGTCCCAGGTACGGCTCACGTTTATGATATCTTTCCCGGCTGTGTCCCGCACACCTACTATGGTGTCGTAGTTGCCAGCATACATACTCAGGTCCATTGTTATAGCCCACCATGTTGCTGGTGTGCCGGCTTTTACTGTTGCCAGGTCGCACATTACGGTATTGTATTGGGTGTCACCATAAGTATAGTTGCTTACAGTAGTACTATTGGCAGGGTTCGCAGTTGCATCGTTAATAATTCGCATTTTGTAAGTTGTGTTATCATCTGCCGTTGTTCCCCACCATGAATTAGGTGCTCCAGGTGAAGTGGTAGTAAGGGTACGGGGTGATAGACCAGCCAAAGGGTCAACTTGCGGTTGCAACATTATTGGTACGTACTTGCTGCTACCAACATGTCCATCAGTGTAAGATACTATTGCCTGGCCGCTGTGGCGATAATCAACGTCTGGACCGACATAAATATAATTATTAACGTCAGCACTGTCACCGGTGAGCAGCATAGCTGCGGTGTCAGATACTTCACCAATCCCCTTTATACCTAGTGAATAATTATACCCATATCCATTTGTTACTTTCTTTCCTAATGTTGGGCAAATTAATGCACCCGGGTCAATCTCTATATCTTGCCATACCGTAGCACCGGGAAACATTTCTTCGTGATCCTGTGACCACATTAAAATGGATGCTGCAATCTGTCTTTGATTACTGGTACAAGTTGTTTGTCGCGCCTTTTCGCGGGCACGTGCAAAGACAGGAAATAGAATCGCGGCTAAAATTGCAATAATAGCAATTACAACTAACAATTCAATCAGGGTAAAACCTTTTGACGTTTTAATCTTTGATAAAGACATAAATGAGACCTCCAATAAAATGAATACTTGGGTACGTGACAATATTAAATATAGTAATCTGCCACAGATGTGTCAATAGTTTATAGCTAAAATATAAAAAAAATTATTTAACCCAATCTTCAAGTAAAATTGAGTAATTTACAATATCTTCATAATGGTTTCCCTTTTTTACACTTTTACGAGCAATTCCTTCCTGAATCATTCCAAGTTTCTGCATTACCTTACCTGATGCAGGGTTGCGGGTGAAATGACAGGAATAGATTCGATTTAATTCTAAAGAAGTAAATCCGTATGCGAATAATTCGTGCCCGGCTTCTGTACAATATCCCTTACCCCAATATGGCACACCAATCCAATAACCCAATTCTGCACGGTTATGACGGCGTTCTATTCCAAGACTGATTGAACCGATTAATGCCCCGGTTGTTCGTAATGTTATGGCAAAGACCACTGACGTTCCAATTTCGAACTGCGGTTGATGAGTTGCAATCCAACCTTCTGCCATACCGTCCAAATATGGGTGTGGTATATTCAGCGTGGTATCTGCAATTGCCAGGTCTCCGACAAGTTGCTGTACTGTTGAAGCATCACTTAATTCAAATGGCCGTAGTATTAATCTATCTGTTGTTATATTTGGCTGTTTTGCCATGTTGATATTTCTCCCTAACCCAAATAAATTGGACAAGTTTTAAGTTTTCGGTTTTAAGTTTTCAGTTAGGGTCACTTCGACAAGCTCAGTGACCGGTAGAAATTTGCAATTAAAAAATCATTAATTTTTAATTCGAATTAATTGCTAACTGACTATATTATATTAATATCAGGTTAATAATGTAATTTAAAAGTATGTAAAAAGCATCATATATTATGCCGTCATCCAAATTTTCAGTTCAGTCTAAAACTTTTTTTGATAATGAAAACCAAGGATTTTATATCCTTCGTTCATCCAGAACTTTTGTCCGGCTTCATTGGTAATGTAGCAGTTTAATTCGGATGCTTCGCAACCGTTGGCGATGGCATAGTCGTAAATCCATTCCATTAATTTTTTACCAATACCTTGTCCGCGATATTCAGTTAATATCACCACGTTATCCGGTTCGATGTGTCTGCCGACATAATATTTGGTGAGAATCCATAAGCCAGAGCATCCAATAAGTTTGTCGTCATCAAATATACCTACACATCGGTAATCTTGTTTTACCATTTCCTGTAGTCTATATGTCAGTAGCTCGTTGGATAGTTGCGGGTTTAATACCTGCAACAATGGGATAATTATCAGGATATCTTCATTGGGAATTAAACGGATATCAATCATGTTTCACCTTTAGAATTGTTTCATTATCTCGTAATGCGGAATTCCAACTTCAGTGAACTTTTCGCCAACCACCAGGTAATTAAGTTTTAGATAAAACTGAAGTGCGGATTCCCGGGCATGTGCTGTCATAGTTTTAAACCCATTCATCACCGTGAAATCCTCGGCAAATCTTACCAGTATAGACCCTATTCCCTGTGATTGATATTCCGGCGCAACAGCAACCTGACGCATTTGCACCGTATTTTTTCCACGTGGACGCAATATCAGTGTGCCGATTATTTTATTACCCAAAAATGCACCCAAATGAAACGATGTATCTTCCGCGTCAAAATCATGTTCCGACCATTTCAATCCCAACGGTTTTCTCAAAACTTCATCGCGTAGTTTTATAGCTTCCTGATATGTATCGGAATTGAAATGGTATTCTCGGCATTGAATATTATTCATATAACTATTCAGCCATCCGCATTAATACCTTCTTAATTTCCAAAGCTGATATATTGCCAAAATTAAGTTCAGGCACTGTTTTTTTACCTTCTGCTTCGTCTTTAACTTTCAATGGAGAAGTGAGTTTTAATTTTGTATTCAGATAAGTATATGCATCACTCAGAGTTCCAGCAGGGGTGATAATATTTACTGGTTTATTCAATTCTGCTTCTGCGGTCCAAACCCTGCGGAATCCTGATAACCGACCTGTCAGCATATCCAACTCGCCTTGTGCTTTTGTATTAAGAATTGGACGCATATTATCGAACAATAGCAGCATTTTCAGGCTCCAACCCATGTCGTTTTTCCAAATCAATTTATTCTGTGCATTGGCAGTAATATTCGCAATATATGTAGTGGATGCGTCATT